>JBDHWX010000023.1:0-15091 GCA_039810365.1 Bdellovibrionales bacterium
CGATGTATCAGGAAAAACATCAGACGAAATGCTGGACATATTAAAAAATAGTACCTGCCAATACGTCCTCATGCATAGTCTTACCATTCCTGCCAATCCCCATATTTTAATTCCACAAGATGTTCCAGCTATAAAGACTATCTTTGATTGGTGCACAAAAAACATAAGATTCTTTAAAGAACATAAAATCAATTTAGAAAGAATTATTTTAGATCCCGGTATTGGCTTTAATAAAAATAGCATTCAATCTCTTAATATTTTAAGAAATATTCAAATACTCAATGATCTTCCATGTCGTTATCTCATCGGACATTCTCGAAAATCATTTATGAAAGATTTTACAGACAAGATTGCATCAGAACGCGATCTAGAAAGTATCGGAATTTCACTTGCCCTCGCCCAAAAGGGAGTCGATATTTTGAGAGTCCATAACCCCAAGGCACATATTCAAGCTTTTCGAGCTTTTCAACATCTTTTATAAAAATCTTTAGCTCCCCTCTAAACGCAGCATAGGGGAGCAGCTTTAGTGATCTAAATCCTTATTTTGTTCGTCATCTTGCAGAGAAGATTCTGTTTCGTCACCATTAAGAGATTCAAAAGCATTTTTTGCAGCCCCAGCAAGGCCAGATAGTTTTTGTTCTACACTTTGCTCGACTTCTTGTCTTTCTTGTTTGGTTTCTACAAAAATTTCTTCTTTTAACTCAAAAGTTGTTGCTGTATTTTGAATTGCCTCTTCTTGATTTTGAGAAAGTACAACTTCCTCTTCTATAACGATAGCTTCTTGAGTCATAACCTCTGCTTGGGGTTCCATCATTTTTTCTTCAAAACGTTTCAGCCAATTGATTTCTCTTTCTTCAACAAGTTGACCCAAAATCATTCTTTCTCGAATATCATCGGCTCGGTCTTTATCCCTTTGAAGCCTTTGACGTTCCTTTTCTTTTTCAAAATATTCTGAGGTCGTTGAAATATCAGAAAGTCTTCCTGCAATTTTTTCGTATTCTTCCTCTGCTTCCATATCTCGTCTTGCATAGTCTAAGGTCAATTCATCTGACATATCAGAAAGAGTTTTCTTTTCTTCTGTTTCCGGACCAATCCCTTCAGGAATAAGCTGATCGATTTCTTCAAGTGTTGGTAGTTCCCGAATATTCCTTAGTCCAAAAACCTCTAAAAATTTTTTCGTTGTTTTATAGAGCATGGGTTTGCCAGGTAAATCTGATTTCCCATCAAATTGCACAAGTCCCTTATCCATTAAAACACGAATCAGGTGTCCAGATTCCACACCACGAATAGTATCAACTTCTGCCTTAATACAAGGTTGCTTATAGGCAATAATTGCTAAAACTTCCATAGAGGGTCCAGAAATACGAAATGGTTTTTGGCGAACAGCTTGTTTTAAAAATTCGACGTTTTCAAGCTTTGTTCTAAGTTGATAGCCACCAGCAACCTCTTCTATAAAAACACCTCTTGAGACATTAGCCAGATCTTGTGCATATTCGTGAAGAACTTTTCTTAATTCCTTAGATTTGATATTGGTTCCTTTAAAAACCTGTTTGATCGCATCAAATGTCATAGGTTTTGGCGATGAAAATAAAATACTCTCGATAAGAGACTTGAGCTGAGTTTCTTCAATAAAGACTTCTTGGGCTGGCTCCTCTGGGCTTGCAACTAACCCTTCTTGATCCATAAGATCTTGTAGTTCTTCAGAAGTCTGATTTTCATGAAAAGATTGCGCCACATCCTGGGTCTCTTCTTCAAAGGATTCTGACTCTTGAGTGCTGTTTTCATCTTCGTCAAAAATATCTTCTGCCATGACTTATCCTTCAATATTTAAATTTAAATCGTTTGATCAAAATCTTTATCTAACTTGTTATCTAATTCTTCAAATTCAACTTCTATTTCCTCTGTAGGCTCCATCGTTGGCTGAATAGACTCTACTTCAACAGATTCAAAACCAAGTTCTTTTTCTGCTTCAAAAATTTCATCGTCTGTAGCTGATTGATTCATAGTATCCTCCTGATTTTCGGCCATGTGACGACCCTGGGCAAATAAACTTTGCTGCTCAGCTTGCTCTTCGTAAGATGAAATCTCGCCAGCAGCCGTGCTCGCTTCTGCACCGTCATAAGATTCCACCCTTTGAATCACATCACGATCAATAATCTTTTTAGTTTCGATATAAATATCGGCATATGGTTCAGATTGAAAAAGATGAACAAAACCCATTTTTGCAAGTTCTAGCAAACTCAAAAATGTAACCAAGACCTTGTTTTTCGTATCTTCATCTTTTCTTATCAGCTCACGCATCACCTGCCGATTGCCCGGAACCAGCAAGTCCCGGATTTCCAATATTCTTGAGGCAATACTTTGCCCCTTTTTCATAACCCGATGAACACGTTTTTCAGCAGATTTGATGAGGTGACGAAACATTGAGATCAATCCAAAAAGGCCCGACTCATCGAGCTCAATTTCTTGATTTTCTTCTAAAACAATATCTTCTTTAAATCCTCGTCTCCATGAGTCTCTCCCAAGAATCGGTCTGTTTAATAACTTTTTGGAAGCTTCCTGATATCTCTGATACTCCACAAGTTGTTTCACCAAATCACGCCTTGGATCTTCTAAAGATTCTTCAAGTTCTTCGTCGTATTGGGGCAATAAAACTTTAGATTTGATATGGATTAAGGTAGCTGCCATTGTGATAAACTCGCTTGCCACTTCAAGATCAAGTTTTTTCATCATCTGAATATGTTCCAAATACTGACTCGTAATACGATGAATGGGAATATTATTGATATCCATTTCTTCTTTACGAATAAGGTAAAGAAGAAGTGCCAATGGCCCTTCAAATTGTTCAAGGCTTACGTGTAAAACCGACATACCCCAACTATTTGATGTTGTTTTATAGCCTCTTGCAAGTATTTTTTTAGCCCTTAAATCATCTGACCAACATTTGCGCAAAACCTACAAGAATGGCTGAAATATTGTCTATAGGAGCAAATAGAAACGAAAGCATTCCCGAAAAAATTAAAACCATTAAAATGATCCCTAAAACCATTTGGTTTTCTTCTAATTTGCGATTAACAGGCTCAGGTAAAAATCGTGCTAAAACCTTACCACCATCCAAAGGATGAATGGGAATTAAGTTAAAAATGGCCAACAATAGATTCATTTTAATCATGGCATAGCAAATAGCCTCAATGCCGCTGGAATAGGAACTTCCTGAAAAATAAGTCGCAATGACCGCAAAGATAAAGGCACTTAAAATAGCAATCAAAATATTGGAAATTGGCCCAGCAAAAGCAACCCAAAACATATCAGCCCTGGGATTTTTCATATTGCGTTCATCAACCGGAACAGGAACCCCCCACCCGATAATCCCAGCATTAAAATAAATCATAGAAAGCGGTAGCAAAAAAGTCCCGATCATATCCATATGAGGCAATGGGTTTAATGTCAGCCTTCCGCGAATCGTGGCCGTATTATCTCCAAACCATTTGGCAACAAGACCATGAGCGTATTCATGGATTGTTAACGATAATAATAAAGGGATATAAAGGATTGCAACTCGAGCACCAAATTCATACAAGTTCATAAAACCTACTTTAATACATGTCTAATTTTTTCAGCTATTTCTTTCATTGTAGAACCAGGGCCAAAGACTGCTTGAATCCCAGATTTTAGCAAAAGATTTACGTCCTCCGGAGGGATGATCCCACCTACAAAAATAGGCTTTTTGACACCTTCTTTTTTAAGCAAATCGTGAATGGACCTTACAAGAGCAATATGAGCACCAGATAAAATAGAAAGCCCAATAATATCGACATCTTCTTGTATAGCGGCTTGAACAATCATTTCTGGTGTTTGATGAAGGCCTGTATAGATGACCTCAAATCCTTCGTCTCGTAGCCCACGGGCCACAACCTTGGCCCCCCTGTCGTGACCGTCAAGGCCCGGCTTTGCAACAAGAACACGAACAACTCTTGGTGATGAAAAAGACACGTTCAAAGAACCCGTTGTTACCACTTGTTTTTTTACTAAAGCTTTGGGTTGAGCCTTGGCGCGTGACTTTGTCACTTTTTTCTTTTTTGCTACTTTTTTCATTTTTTTTGTTTTTGCCATTTTATAAACGTACACAAACTCTTATCTTATGTGAAGTTCGTCTTGAGAACGCAGAGCGTGATATGTTAGCTTTCCATACATAAAATATCTATCAAGAGGAGTTTTAAAGTGAGTACTCAACCCGCCATCACCATGTTTTCAGAAGATGAACAAGCCTTTCGCGAAGCTGTTCGTAGTTTTGCAGAAAACGAAGTTAAACCTTTTGTGAGCGAAATGGACGAAAAAGCTCAAATGAAGCCTGAAATTGTTCAAAAGCTTTTTGAAATGGGACTTATGGGAATCGAAACTCCAGAAAAATATGGGGGGGCTAATAGCTCCTTTACCATGGCCTGCATTGCCGTAGAAGAATTAGCCCGTGTTGATGGTTCTGTCAGCGTTCTTTTAGACGTTCAAAATACCCTTGTCACCAACGCTTTTTTACGTTGGGCAACAGAAGCTCAAAAAGAAAAATATCTGCCAAAAATGTCTAAGGATTGGGTTGGGGCCTATGCTCTTTCAGAATCCGTTTCTGGAAGCGATGCCTTTGCTTTAAAACTTCGCGCTGAAGACAAAGGAGATCATTACGTTTTAAATGGTAGCAAACTCTGGATCACCAACGGTAAAGAAGCCTCCGTCTTTTTAGTTTTTGCAAACCTTGATCCATCTAAGGGGTATAAGGGTATCACATGCTTTATTGTTGAAAAAACTTTTCCTGGTTTTACCGTTGGCAAAAAAGAAGACAAACTTGGTATTAGAGCCTCTTCAACTTGTGAACTTTTATTTGAAAACTGTAAAGTCCCAAAAGAAAATGTTTTAGGAGAAGTCGGCAAAGGCTATAAGACTGCCATTGAGACCCTTAATGAGGGTCGCATTGGTATTGGAGCTCAAATGATCGGGATTGCTCAAGGTGCCTACGAAGCCACTCAAAAATATATTCTTTCTCGAGAACAATTTGGAAAAAATCTTGCAAGCTTTCAAGCTGTTCAATTTCAATTAGCAGAAATGAGGGTTCAACTCGAAGCCGCTCGTGTTCTTGTTTACAATGCTGCAAGGTTAAAAGACAACAAACAAGATTTTATTAAAGAAGCTGCCATTGCAAAATACTTTGCCTCAAAAGCCAGCGAAAAGATTTGCTCCATGGCAATTGACCTCTTTGGTGGAAATGGATTCACAAAAGAATACCCTGTTGAAAAGTTTTATCGAGATGCTAAAATTGGTCAAATCTACGAAGGAACAAGCAACATGCAACTTCAAACCATTGCAAAAATGGAGCTCTCTTAAGAGCTCCCTATGCTTCTATATTTTTTTGTCTTTTCTTTTTTGTCACAAAAAGTTTTTGCAGCAGATATCCAACTTTTTGTGGCAAGAGATACCACAACTCTTGCCGTTACCCTTGAGTCTTCTTATGCCCAGCTAATTGGCAAAAACTTTTCTCATAAAAAACTTTTAGAAATTCAAAAAAAGTTTCAAGAAACCTATGATCCTTTTCAAATAGATCCTAAAGTTTTTTGTAAGATCACAAAAAGAAAACTAGCACCCTCTGATTCCAACATGCATCTTACCATAACCTATCATTGTAAAAATTTTGAAAATCTTAAAAATATTTCCTTAAATCTATTTCAGGATTTTCCTTTAGTAAAAAAAGCCCTAGTCCAACTGGTTACAGATGAGAATCGTTATCTCTATGAGCTTAACCCAAAACGGAACCAGTTCTTAACTCCTCTTCATTAAAGTTTGACTGCAACTAAGATGCCTTCTTGCAATTTTAAAGAACAACAAGTAATAATTTCTGCAGTTTTTATACCTTAAGGAGTTTTCGTGGCGTCAGAAGAAAAAACCAATCAAAAAACCGAAATCTGGAAGATGTTTGATCGTATCGCTGAGCGTTATGATCTGCTGAATAGACTCCTCTCCATGAGACAAGACGTTTTATGGAGAAAAAAACTTTTAGATCTCATGCCAGCTGGAGACAACCTCTATCTTTTAGATGTGGCAACGGGAACTGCAGATCAGATTCTTCATATTCTCGAAGAAGCTCCGGAACGAAAAATCGATAGGGCCATTGGAATTGATATGTCCGAAAACATGCTCGCTCAAGGGCAAAAAAAGATCTCTCATTTAAATCTCGATGCTAAAGTGAACCTTCGTGTCGGAGATGCAACTCAAATTCCATTTAAAAATGATGAATTTGATGTGACCACCATGAGCTTTGGCATCCGCAATGTTGTAAGTGTTGAGTCTGCTCTTAAAGAAATCTATCGCGTCTTAAGACCTGGTGGCACCTGCCTTATTTTAGAGTTTTCTCTTCCTCAAAAAAAAATAATCCGCATGCCTTATCTTTTTTATTTTAGAAATGTTCTTCCTAAAATTGGCTCTTTGATTTCTGGAGATAAACAAGCCTATGGCTATCTCAACTCCTCTGTTGAGGATTTCCCTTACGGAAATGATTTTTTAAAACTGATGCAAGATGCAGGTTTCGAAAAAACCCAGTGCTATCCGCTTTCGCTTGGTATTGCAAGCATCTACAAAGGTGTTAAAAGACTCAATGGATAATTTGAGATTTTCAAAAAAAATCTTAAATGAATTTCAAGTTTCATCTTTTTTAAAAAAAGATATTTTTCCGCAAGTGCTATTTGAATCACGCGATGGCCATCTTTATTTAGGCCTTGGAAGTATTCAAATCTCCCCTCAATTCCTAGAAGGGATCCCTGATGGATTTAGTGTTTTTGTTCAAAGGGATTTTTACGATGAAGACTCTCATGTCATATGCCCCCAACTCCTTCTTGATTCCTATCAAGGCAAAACTACTCTTTGGGTACAAGAAGGCTTTGATTTTGAAAACCTTCCCAATCTCCCAGAGCCTCAAAAACAATTTCAGATAAAAAAAGTAAAACTTCATCCAACAAAAAAAGAGTGGGACTGCATTTTTAAAAAAGTTCAAGAAAAATTAAATGAAAATATTTTTCAAAAGGTGGTTTTAGCAAGAGAAGTTTTATTAGCACTCGATATTCAACCCGATACTTTAAAACTTTTTTCAGAAATTCAAAAAACAAATCATTATAATTTTTATTTTGCAACAAGCCCAGAAGATATCTTTTTAGGTTCAAGCCCCGAACGACTTTTGAATATCCGACAAGGAATTTTGCAAACAGAGGCCGTTGCGGGTACCCGAATACGCGAAAAAGAATTTGAACTTTTAACTTCACAAAAAGATCTTTTAGAACACGGACTTGTGGTGCGCGATATTTTAGAAAAAATAAAACCCTTTACACAAAAAGTAAAATTTGATGAAAGACCTTCTCTTGTTCAAACCAAAAACCTCAGTCACCTCAAAACCAATATCTATGCAGAACTCAAAACCTCCGACTTTTTTGGTCTTTTGGGCTCTCTACACCCAACTTCTGCTGTTTGTGGAATGCCTCGCGGCGAGGTCAAAAACTTTTTAAAAGCAAACGAAACTTTTCAACGAACTCTTTATGCAGGAACCTTAGGAATCCTTGGCAAAGATCATGCGGAAATGGCCGTAACCCTTAGATGCTGTCATATTCAAAAAAACAGTCTTCGTCTCTATTCGGGTGCAGGTATCGTTGCTCAAAGTGACCACCAAAGCGAATGGAACGAATTAAACGATAAAATCACCCCCTATCTCAAAATATTGAATCTTCAAGCACCACTTTAAGTTCTACCTATTAGCATTAAGAAACCCTTGGCATTCGGGTTAAAAATTGATTAAATCTTTAGCAATGCAAACATGGAATTCACTACTAACCTCTCTATTTTTAGAAGAGCTTGTCAGACAAGGCCTTGTGGATATTTTTGTTGCCCCAGGTTCAAGATCAACCCCCCTTGTTTTAGCTGCAGCCCAAAATAAACACATAAAAATTCATACTCATTTTGATGAAAGGGGCCTTGGTTACTTTGCTTTAGGATGTGCCAAAAGTTCTCAAAAGCCCTGTGCGATTGTGACGACTTCTGGTACAGCTGTCAGCAACCTTCTTCCTGCCGTCACGGAGGCCTTTTATCAAAAAACGCCTCTTTTAATTTTAAGTGCAGATCGTCCCTCAGAACTTATCAAAACTGGGGCCAATCAGGCTATTAACCAACAAAATATTTTTCAAAACTTTGTGCACGACTTTTATGAAATTTCACCTGCAAATCCTAAAACCAACTGGGATCATCTTTTAAGCCTTGCCGGTCACTGTTATCACACAGCCCTTCAAAAGGGTGGGCCCGTTCACTTAAACTTTCACTTTCAAGAACCCCTTGCACCCCTTGAACCAGAATTCTTAGCTCGTGATATCCCTGCTAAAATTCAAAGTTATTTTTTTCATAAAGAGCCTTTTACAAAATTCTCAACCAAAACTTTTACTTACAGTGACTTTAATTTTACTTTTGATAACCAAGAGGCTCTCCTGGTTTTTGGCTCTCTTATTTCACAAAAAGAAAAAGAAGCCCTTTTGCAAATTGCACAAAAACTCAATGCTCCCGTTTTTTGTGATGTTCAAAATCCTTTAAGATTTTGTGATTTTCCACAAAATATCGAACACTTTGATCTCTTGCTTGAAGTTCAAAAATTACAACCCAAAACAATCCTTCATTTTGGTGGACCTCTGATTTCAAAAAATCTGAACCAACTCATTATTAATTTTAACGGGCAATATATTCATATTCATCCGTATTCGGAAATTCTTGATCCACATCATATACAAAAAACCTTTTTGCAAACGACTCCACAGGAGTTTTTACAAAAAATTTCAGAAAATGAATTTCCTACAAACAACCTACTTTCTTCTTATAAAGAAAAATCAAAAAAAATCTCGCAAATTCTTAGAGAAGAGTTTCAAGATCAGCTCAACGAAGGAACCATTTTCCATCACCTTTCTTTGGAACAAAATCAATATTTTATAGGCTCAAGCATGCCCATTCGAGATCTTGAAAGGTTTGCTGGTTTTTCACAAAATACTTATTTTTTTAATCGTGGCACGAGTGGCATTGATGGCAACATTGCAACTGCTCACGGCATTGCCTTAAATCAAAAAGAAAAAACCATCTGTATTGTCGGTGATCAGGCCTTTTTATATGATATGAACTCTCTTGCTCTTCACAAACAACTTGAAAAGACTATCCATACTCTTGTTATCAATAATCAGGGCTGTGGTATTTTTTCTTTTCTTCCTGTTAAAAAAATTGATAATCAAGATGCTTTTCAAAAACTTTTTACCAATCCACACGAATGGAACCTTTCAAAAGCGGCAGAAGTTTTTGGACTCCCTTATAAGCTAGTTCAAACTCCTCAAGAACTCAAAGCGGCCGTGCAAAGTGATATCTCAAGCCTTATCGAGATCAAAAGTAATATTTTAGACAACCTTAAGTGGCATCAGGAAATCACCTCACACATTCGCTCTCTTTTATGAAAAACTTAATTCTGCTTCATGGTTTTTTAGGCTCTCCCAAAGACTTTCTCGACTGGTCTCAGAGTTTTTCTGGCTTTCGAGTCCTACCCCTTCACCACTCTTTGAAACTTCAAAAATTTTCTCTTAAAAACCTTGCAAAAAATATTTTAGAACAAATCGAACATACAGGTATTCAAAAAGCACACTTTGTTGGTTACTCCATGGGAGGTCGTATTTTATTTGAGCTTTATCGCCTCAAGCCTGAAATTTTTGAAACACTTTGCTTACTTTCCACAAATCTTGGTCTTGATAATGAAAGCCTTAAAAAAGAAAGGATTCAAAAGGATCAAGCCTGGGCTAAGCTTTTAAAAGAAAATCCCGATCTTTTCTTAGAAAAATGGTATTCCCAGGAACTTTTTAAAAATTTAAAAAAAATGCCCCAGTTTTCTAAAACCCTAGAAGAAAGAAAAAAAAATCTGACCCCCACCCATGCCCAAGTTCTTTTAGAGGCTAGCCAGGCCGTCAACCCCAACCATTTTGACTTGGTTAGTCATATCTCTGTTCCACTTTTAGCAATGGTTGGAGAATTTGACCTAAAATATCGAAATCTTTGGGACAACCTCGTTGCAAAATGGCCAAATTTAGAGTTAAAAGTTATTCCAAACTCAAGTCATGCCGTACATGTTGAAAACCCATCAGAAACCATAAAAGGTATTTTTGAGTTCGTTCAAAAAAATAGCAAATAAAGCCACACATAATTGCGGCCAAAAGGAGAGTCGAAATGAAATTTGATTGGATTCAAGCAAAAGAATTTACGGATATTCGTTATGAAAAATTTAATGGGATTGCCAAGATCACAATCAATAGGCCAGAAGTTCGAAATGCTTTTCGTCCCCAAACCGTAGATGAAATGAGCCAGGCTCTTCAAGATGCAAGGTTTGATAAAAATATTGGTGTCATCATTTTAACTGGTGAAGGTAAAGAGGCTTTTTGTTCTGGTGGTGATCAGCGTATTCGTGGTGATGCTGGTTACAATGACCCTAAAACAGGTTTTAACAGACTTAATGTTTTGGACTTTCAAAGAGAAATCAGAACTTGCCCCAAACCCGTGATCGCCATGGTGGCTGGCTTTTGTGTGGGTGGCGGTCATGTTCTTCATATGATGTGTGATCTTACTATTGCTGCTGATAACGCTATTTTTGGTCAATCTGGTCCTAAAGTTGGTTCTTTTGATGGTGGCTGGGGAGCGGCCTACATGGCTCGCATCGTTGGCCAAAAGAAAGCTCGCGAGATTTGGTATTTGTGCCGTCAATATAAGGCCCAAGAGGCTCTTGATATGGGGCTTGTAAACACTGTAGTCCCTTACGAAAAATTAGAAGAAACAACGGTTCAGTGGTGCCAAGAAATTCTAGAAAAATCACCTATTGCGATTCGATGTTTAAAAGCTGCTCTTAATGCCGATTGCGACGGTCAAGCTGGTCTTCAAGAACTCGCCGGTAATGCAACACTTTTATTCTATATGACTGAGGAAGCCCAAGAAGGCAAAAAAGCTTTTGTAGAAAAAAGAAAACCAAACTTTAATCAATTTACAAGGCTTCCATAAAATTTTTTATGAAGGTTTGGATTCAAGCCTCTCGGCCAAAGACTCTGATTACGTCTTTTGCTCCTGCTTTAACAGGTATTTTACTTGCCTTAAAGAGCGAGAGCTTTGACTTTACTATCGCAGTTGCAACAATTCTTTGCGCTCTTTTTCTTCAAGTTCTAACCAATCTTGCTAATGACTATTTTGATCATAAAAAAGGTGCTGACACCAGTGAGAGAATTGGCCCCCAACGAGTCACAGCAAGTGGTCTAGTCTCTCATTCCCAAATGAAACAAGCTGTCACAATCAATACGGCCTTTTGTTTTTTATTGGGCGTTTATCTTGTTATTCAGGGTGGATTTCCCATTCTTCTTATTGGCATTCTCTCTGTTTTTTTTGCTATTGCTTATACAGCAGGACCTTTTCCATTAGCCTATCTTGGACTTGGAGAAATTTTTGCTTTTACATTTTTTGGGCCAGTGGCTACTTTTGGAAGTTATTATCTCCAAACTTCAAGTTTTAACTTTGTCCCTCCTCTTGTCGGTAGCATTTATGGTTTTTTAGCTGTTTGCGTTTTGACTTCCAACAATCTAAGAGACTTTGAACAAGATAAAAAAAATAACAAAAAAACATTGGCTGTTCGATTTGGCGAAAACTTGGGACGAGGAATTTATTGTTTCTCTCTAACTTTAAGTCTTCTTTTGATCCCTATTTTTGTGTGGCTTCATTTTTTACCTACGTGGTCTCTTGCAACATTACTCATCTCACCTATGACCTATAAAATGTTTCAAATGGCTCTAAAAAATAAAGGAAGAGAGATCATCCCACTTCTTGAACTCACCGCTAAATTTTATATACTTTATGCATTACTTCTAAACGCCTCTATTATATTGGCAGCTCTATGGTAATCAAAAAATTTGAACTGACCATTATAGAAAAGATTTTAGTCGCACAAAAAATCTTATCCTTACGACAGGGCTTTTTTTTAGAATTCGAAAATGACGGCATCAAATCCTATGGTGAAGTTAGCCCTCTCCCTGGACTCAGTAAAGAATCCTTACAAGAAGTTCTTAAGTCATGCCGAGATCTTAATCTTATTAAACTCGGAAAAATCATTTCTTTATTTTTAGAGGATAAAGAAAATTTAAATAATTTTAAAAAAGAATTTTTTTTAGATTATGACTTTTCTCAACACACACCTTATACTAGTCTTCAGTGGGGGCTCTGCACCCTTTTTTCTTCTTATTTTCGTCAAAAAATGGATCTATCCTTAAATGGAAAAATTTTTTTTCAAGGACTTTTGCAGGGTGATTCTCAACACATTTTAGAAAAAGCAAAAAAGTTAAATTTTCATTTTCAATTTGTAAAACTTAAAATTGGGAGAATCCAAAACGAAAAATCAGTTCTTAAAGAGATTTTAAAAAAGACCAATTTACAATTAAGACTTGATGCCAACTGCAACTTTCAGACACAAGAACTCTTAGAGCTACTTAAAGACGTTCCTAGAAATCGCATTGATTACATTGAAGAGCCACTTCAGAATATTTCAAATCTCAACAGCCTATTTCAAAAAATTCTAATTCCGTTTGCATTAGATGAAAATCTCTTACACTTTCAAGGGGCGCATCAATGTCTTAAGGCCATCATTCTTAAACCTACCCTTATTGGCGATTTTTTTAAAATAAAAAAGATTATTCAAAAATTTCCAGAACAAGAAGTTTTAATAAGTTCAAGCTACGAATCTCAAGTTGGTCTTAAAAATTTAATAAGACTCGCTTATGTTATAAATCCAAATGGACATCATGGACTTGATACTGATGAAATTTTCCTAGAAAAAACAGCGACCCTAGAAAAAAGAGAAAATACCTTTACTTTTGACGAAACAGATTCTCTTGAAGGACCAATCTATGTCGCATGAAGCAAAAATCTTTCAAGAAAGTCTCCAGAATCACTCAACAGATATCTTTTTTTATTACCAGGATCAAAAAGTTTCATATCAAGACTTTTGGCAAAAAGTTCAACAAGCATCTTTTTGGCTAAAGGGGCTTCACATCCCGCAAGGATCGCTTATATTAATGAACATCCAAAACCCATTTTTATTTTTAAGCCTCACTTTTGCCTGCTTTCATCACAAAATCATTCCAGGTTTTTTAAATTCTTATTTTAAGGATTCACAAATCACAAGTATACTTCAAGAAAATGCCTATGAATGTATTATTACTGATACTCATAAAAGTTTCCCAATTACAACCCATCTTTTTAATCCAAATGATTCTTTGGATTCTTATAAGTCTGAATCCCAAGAAATCCCACTTGATTCAAAAATGATTTTTTATTCTTCTGGCAGTATACAATCCAAAGCATGTGTCCTCGAGCTTCAAAACTTTTTTTATAATGCTCTAGGCTCTCTAGAGCAAATTCCATTTGCTCAATACGATATCTGGGGTGCAAGTCTGCCGCTATTTCACGTTGGTGGATTTTCTATTTTTATACGGACCTTTTTATCACATGCTTCGACTTACTGGATTCAAAAAGATATTTCTCTTTTAGATCAGCTTAAAAGATATTCTGTTACACATCTTTCTTTAGTATCAACGCAATTTATACGATTCTTAGAAGAACTTAAAAATTATCAACAAAACACATCTCTTAAATATTTACTTCTTGGTGGAAGTGCTATTGCTCAAAAATATCTAGACCTTGCACAAAAATTTCAACTTCCCGTTTTAAAATCCTATGGTATGACTGAAATGGCCTCTCAAATCTATACAAATCAAGTTTTACCATACAGAGAAATCAAAATATTAAACCAGGAGATTTTACTTAAAGGAAAATGCCTCTTTAACGGCTATATAAGAAACAATCAAATCTCAAGCCCCGTCGATAAAGAAGGTTGGTTTCGTTCTGGAGATCTTGGAATTTTTCAAGGTGATAAGCTTATTGTGATCGGAAGAAAAGATCGTATTTTCCAATCAGGAGGTGAAAATATTTCTCCTGAGCTTATTGAAAAGGAACTCCTTAAAATAAATGGTATAGAAAAGGCCTATATTTTACCAGAAGAAGATCCCCAACATGGTTTACGAGCCATTGCTTATCTTGAAACTGTATTGCCGCTCGAACAAATCGACAATTTATTAAAAGAAAATCTTTCTGGCCTTTATCGTCCTAAAAAATACTTGTCTTGGAATCAATTACCTAAAAAATCCTGGAAGCTTTAAATAATTTTTTTGATAACGTTAAAAAAATCTTAGAGACACACAGTAAATCTTTTGTATTTACGCAGTAATCTCAATGGAGATTCAACTTTTAAAAATAATGATATCAATTTTTGATAATCAATTTATTGGGTAATTCATTTTTATCATGAGGCTGAATGGGAAAATGCTGAGATAAAATAATACCACATCTTTGAATACCTTTAATAAGACCATGAGCTGCTTTTTTCGCTTTCATTCCTAAAAGAATAAGGTCAACGACTTCTTGCCAGGTCTCTTGTGAAAGTTTTTCTGAAATCCCTTTATCGGCAATCACCACCACTTCTCTCTCTAACAGAGAAATAAAAATGAGAATTCCCGTATGATCTTTTGTTTGCTGAATTTTACTTTGATAAAATTCTATGAGTGCTCTTTGATGAACAAGATGCTTGAGGTCTTGAAAAGACATATAAGCTCTTTGAAAAAAATTACCATGAGAGGATCTTCTCACAATCACAGGAACAATTTCACCAGACGTTGTAAGCTCAGCCTTTGCAATAGCTTCTTCAATTGCTAAAATATCCTCCTGACTTAAAATTTTGTGAATCCACTTATGCATCACCAACCTCCACTGGCACCGCCGCCACTAAAGCCTCCACCACCACCAGACCAACCGCCGCCGCCACCAAAGCCGCCGCCAAATCCTCCACCACCGGTCCCTCTATAACCACCATATTTTCTTCTTGAAAGACCCAATATTGGTAAAATAATAGGTCCAAGAAAAAATATAACAAAAAAAAAGAGAAACAATGCTAACTGAGCCCATGTTA
>JBDHWX010000024.1:0-14647 GCA_039810365.1 Bdellovibrionales bacterium
TATTATTTCAAGAATTGCGTATCTTATTTTAGAAGAATTATCCTACGACAATGTACGAACACCTGATTCTGGTTTTCTCGTCAAAATGGATCCCAAGGCAACCCAAATAGTAGCCAACATATTTTCAGAAATATTTCAAACTCTACTGCCAAAAGTAAGAGATCTAAGAGATTTTACAGATCTTTCAAGCAAGGAATTTATAGAGTCTAGAAATAAACTAAGCTCAATATTCTCGGGTCGTTCTCCAATTACAAAAGCACTAGAAAGAGCCCAAATGCAATCCTATGTGAAATCATTTAAAAAAGTAAGAGAATTAAATCCTCTTCAGTGCCATGAACTTTTCTTATAAGGAGAATTTTCACAAGATTCGTTTTTATGAAAAAGAGAATCCTTAAAGTAGTCTTTTTATCCTTCTTAGTTTTGACTGTGATGCCCACGGCAAAGGCTTCTATCTATGAAAGTATTTTTAACGATATAGAAGCTGGCCATTCTAACCAAAGTGAAACTCCATCTCCCATTATTTACGACGATGCAAGTATAGATCCCGTTCTTATCAATCCCAGCACTCAAATTTTGCCCCATACTTTAAAAAACAAAAATCAAAATGTTTTAACAAATTACAACCAAGATATAGCACCTTTAACTTTTCACAGTATCATAAAGGACCTCAAAGATTTAGGGGCAATACCCAGTGTGTGGACACAATCTATTCTTACAAGATTTTTTTCATTAATTCATAATATGCCAAACTTAGGACACTATCTATCTCAAAACGAAACAACACTTTTTTTCCACGCCCTCAGATCCCCAAACCCACTCCATCTTCTTGATGCCTTTGCTATTGCCCAAAGATCACAAGATTCAAATTTACATGAAATTGCCGTGAGTATTTATAGCGAAAGAGCATACCTCTTTCAATTAAACAAGGCTTCCACTGAAGAACTTAAAAAAATACTTTTCTTTTTAAAAACTCTTAAAGAATCTAACACCCAACAAGAAACTGAAAAATTCGTATCTCTGGCAAATGCCTATTTATTTTTTGCACAAAAACTTGAATCTGCCGTTCAGCGTATCGAAACAAATTCAATCATCATGGCATCCCCTCATCACTTCTCACTCCCTATCTTATTAGAATTTCAACCCTCGGCTATCAATCCCCGCACATCCCCTATCCTCTCTCATGTTTTTATGCTTGTGACAGATGATTATAAAGAATCATTAGTTAGAACTCCTGATGGTGGCTACGTTGCTAGTGTCTCTTTAAATTCAGCCAAAATTTATGCCTCTGTTTTAAGACAAATTCACAACGCACTTTTAATCAAAACAAAAAGGCTTTTAGATCAAAAAGGCTCAGATAAATTTTCTATATCTCGCTCTGAATTAACACAAATCTATACGGGACGAGGTTCTCTTTCTGATAGCCCTAATGAAACACAGATACAATTTGTTCTTAAAGCAGCCCATACGGCAGAGTATCCCACCCAATTGACTTGTCAGAGTTTATTTCTTTAATCTTTTTTAAGACCATAAAGATTCGTAGGATAGCGATTGGTGAAACAAGCTGCACAAAAGTTTTCTGAACTCTCTTGGATCGCCTGAAACAAACTTTCTTCTGTTAAATAAGCCAAAGAGTCTGCCTCTATAAATTTTTGAATTTCTTGAATACTTTTCGTTGTTGCAATAAGTTCTGATCTTCTTGGCGTATCGACACCATAAAAACAGGGCCCGATTGTAGGAGGAGCTGCAATTCTGAGGTGAACCTCTTTTGCTCCTGCAGAACGAATAAGTGCAATAATCTTTTTGCTCGTTGTTCCTCTCACCAAAGAATCATCTACAACTATCACTTTTTTATTTTTCAAAACTTCACTTTGTGGATTTAATTTTACTTTAACGCCAAAAGATCGAATCGTTTGCTTAGGCTCAATAAAGGTTCGCCCAACATAATGGTTGCGAATGATTCCCATCTCATAAGGAATTTTACTTTCTTCAGAATACCCAAGAGCAGAGGGAACGCCACTATCTGGAACAGGAATTACAATATCGGCCTGAACTTTATTTTCCTTTGCCAAAAGTTTCCCTAGATTTTTTCTTACCTGATAAACACCTTTTCCAAACACAATACTGTCTGGTCTTGAAAAATAAACATGCTCAAAAATGCACTTTGATAATTTCTTAAGACTATTCATTTTTATGGAGTGTTCGCCTTGATCATCAATCCAAAAAATTTCACCCGGTTCAATTTCACGAACATAGTGAGCTCCAATAAGATCTAAAGCGCAAGTCTCGCTTGACAAAACATAACTTTTTTCACCGCGTGCATTTCTTCTTGTTCCCAAAACAAGTGGTCGAAAGCCCCTTGGATCTCGAATTGCTATTAATTTTTTTTGCGTTAAAAGCAAAAGGCTAAAGGCTCCATCAAGTTTTACGACACTTTCTTTAAGCGAATCCATAAACTTCATGTGTCCACATCTTGCGAGCAAATGCAGTAAAACCTCAGTATCATTTGTTCCCTGAAAAATGGCTCCCTCTTGAGTAAGCTTGTCCCTTAAAACATGAGCATTCACAATATTACCATTATGAGCAATAGCAACAGCGCTTCTTTTAAGTCTTGCTGTTAAAGGCTGAGCATTGGCTAAAAGATTCGATCCGGTTGTTGCATAACGAACATGGCCAATACAAACATCTCCTCTAAGATCACGCTCCAGTTGATCTTCTTTAAATACATCGTGAACAAGTCCAATTCCTTTATGAGAAGAATGAATCCCATTTTCACCTCGTCCAAGAAGACTTACCATTCCCGCTGATTCCTGACCACGGTGCTGAAGAGCATAAAGGCCTAAATACGTTAATTTTGCTGCTTCTTCATCGTTCCAAACTCCAAAAACTCCGCACTCATCTTTAAATGATTTCATAAATTAAAAGACTCCTTATAGATTTCCTTTAATTTTTTAAAATCTAATTTTTCTAATTTATTGTTAAAAATCTCAAAAGTGTCCTTTTTAGAATAGCCAAGTCTTACAAACTGTATCTCATTTTTGTAGAGTTCTTCTTCAAAAGTTTTTTCATTCCGAACAATATAGAGCACCTCGTAAAGACGTTCTAAAAATAAGTCATCCTGAGATTTGATAAAATCTGGTAGTTTTTCGATAACAACACCAACTTCTGTCGTCATTTTAATCAACGTAGTTAAAAAACCAAATTTACCTACAGTCTTTGAACCCAGAACACTTTCATGATTTGAGACGTTTTGAATTTTCTGGATCCAATTTGCAACTCGATTTGTATCCATTTTTAATTTGTTTGCATGAATCGATTTTTTATAAAGCTCTTCAAGGGCTCCACCCGTTGTGAGTTCATGATGATAGACAAGATAAATCCCTAGATTTTCTTTTAAAATAAAATCTTCTGGTATATTTTTAATGTTTTCTCTTATTCCCACAACTCCTGTTGCAGGAGTCGGTGTAATATCTTGATCAAGGGTTTGGTTATAAAAACTGACATTTCCGCTAATAACGGGAGTATCCAATAGTCGACAAGCCTCACTCATTGACTCAACACTTGCCACAAAATCTCCCATGGTTTCAGGATTTTCTGGACTTCCAAAGTTTAAACAATCCGTTACTGCTAAAGGAGTAAAGCCCTTAACAGAAAGATTGAGTGCTGGATAAAAAACTGAATCCAAAGCACCAATTCGGGTATCCATCCTCATCAGATAGGGACGACAACCTAGAGCTAAACCCAAGGCTCTTTTTGAATGTTCCAAACAAACAACACCTATAGTGTGGTCACAGTTTCTTGCTGTTTGTCCACCGACTCTTTGATCATATTGCTGGTAAATCCATTTCCGCGACGTTCCTTGATCGCTTTTTAAAATATCTTCGAGAGTTTCTTGCAAAGAAAAAATATTAAAATTTATTAAACCTAAGTTCTGAGATTTTTTTTCTTTGAATGGGCGCTCATAACGTGGAGCATTTTCTACTAAAATATCAGGATTTATTTTGGTTAAAAGATCACCCCTCCAATAGAGTTCAACATCTTTTGTCTCTGTGACTTCACCAATAACAGTTGCATCAAGACTCCATTTTTGAAAAACATTCTGGATTGCTTTTAGTTTTTGAGGATCACAAATAAGAAGCATTCTTTCTTGAGACTCTGAGAGTAAAATATCTTCTGGAGTCAATGTTGAGTCTCGAAGAGGAACTTGATCCAGATGAAGCTTTAGCCCAACTCCTCCTTTAGAGGACATTTCAAAAGAAGAAGATGTTAGGCCCGCAGCCCCCATATCTTGAATGGCAACAACTAAATTTTGGCAAATCACCTCAAGACAAGATTCAATCAAAAGTTTTTCAAAAAATGGATCTCCAATTTGTACCGTAGGTCTTGAGCTTTCTGAATTTTCGTCAAAACTTTGAGAAGCCATACTGGCTCCATGGATACCATCTCTACCCGTCTTAGCTCCAACATAGACAACAAGATTTTTTCCTCCCTGAGCCTTTGAAAGAGCAATGGGATCACCTGGATAAAAAACACCCAGAGCCAAAGCGTTGACTAAAATATTTTTATCATAAGAAGAATGAAGTTCCGTTGCACCCGTAACAGTAGGCACACCAACGCAGTTTCCATAACTGCTAATTCCCGAAACAACCCCTTGCACAAGACTCTTCATTTTAGTCGCACCCATTTCTCCAAAACAAAGATAGTTTGCTAGCATAATGGGTCTAGCACCCATTGTAAAAATATCTCTAAGGATTCCCCCAACTCCTGTTGCAGCACCTTGATAAGGTTCAATAAAACTTGGGTGATTATGACTTTCCATTTTAAAAGAAATCTTTTCATCTTGACCTAAGTCAATAATACCAGAGTTTTCTCCTTCGCTAATAAGGACCCTTGGATTTTTGTTATAAAACTTTTTAAGGTGGATTTTAGAACTTTTGTATGAGCAATGCTCACTCCAAAGCGCAGAAAAAAGTGCCCACTCAATATCGTTGGGTTCTCTTTTTAAGAGCTTACAGATCTCTCCATACTCTTGTTCATTGAGACGATACTTTTTTAACTTTTCAGAATTTGGTTTTCTTATAGCCATTGAAAAAATCCTCTCCCATCTTGGCTTCCCATCCAATCAGACATGGCACGTTCGGGATGAGGCATAAGAGCTACGATATTTTTTTGGGTATTCATAATCCCTGCGATATCGTAAACAGAACCATTGGGGTTATCTAAATAGGTTGCAACAATAAGATCTTGATCTTGCAAAGCCTTTAAATCATCTTCCTCTGCGTAGTATCGTCCCTCCCCATGTGCAATGGGGATTTTAATTTTTTGTTTAGACTGATAGTTGGAAATCCAAACACTCTTGGTACTTTCAATTTGAAGCTCTTCAAGTTCATCAATAAATCTTTGTTTTTGATTGCGCATCAAAACACCAGGGAGCATCTTGGCTTCACATAAAATCTGAAACCCGTTACAAATTCCCAAGATAGGAATTCCTTTTTGATTAGCTTCCCAAACTGATTTCATAATGGGTGCAATGGCCGCAAGAGCCCCAGTTCTTAAATAATCTCCATAACTAAAACCACCCGGCAAAACGATCGCCTCATATTCTTTGACATCAAATTGATCTTGATACCAAAGATATTGTGCATGCCCCCCCACAGACTCTACTGCAAGTGCTACATCTTTATCACAATTGGTTCCCAAAAAACGAACGATACCCACTTTTTTCATTTTATTTATCCATAAGTTTGGTTTTCGATTTCGTATGTTTCAATCAAAGGATTATATAAAATAAATTCTGCCATTTTCTGAATCTTTTCTCTTGCTTCATTTATATTTTGAGCATCTACATCTAATACGATATATTTACCAATAGTACAGTGAGAAACACGAAATCCATTTTCATTTAAAGAGTTTTGTACTGTTCTCCCTTGAGAATCCAAAACCTCTTTTCTTGGTAAAATCTTAAGACCAATTTTCATAAGCTCCCCCAAACTTTTTGTATGCGACTTCCAATCTCGCTATAACCCATTTTGACATCACCAAGATCATAACGAAAACGATCTTTATCTAATTTTTCATTTGTCTTAATATCCCAAAGACGACAAGAGTCTGGGGAAATTTCATCTGCTAAAACTACCTCATCTGAGATGTCAAATCCCATCTCAACCTTAAAATCGACTAAGTCAATTCCTATTTTTTCAAAAAATATCTTGAGATGCTGGTTGATCAAAAGCCCCATTTTTTTTAGATGTAAAATCTGATTATGATTTAAAATCTTCATCATAACAATTTGATCATCACTCATAAAAGGATCATTTAATTCATCTTTTTTGTAATAAAACTCAACAAGAGGTGGTTCAATTTTATCTCCTTCAACTAGATCAAATTTCTTTTTTAAACTTCCTGCAACACGATTGCGCACCACGATTTCAAGTGGAATCATTTGTAGTTTTTTTGTTATCATCACATGAGCATTCAAAATTTCCACCATATGTGTTGCCAAGCCATTTTGTTCCAGATATCGAAATATCTTGGCACAAATATCACGGTTCAGACTTCCCTTAATATCAAACTCACCTTTTTTAACACCATTAAAGGCCGTCAAGCTATTTTTGAATTCTTGCCAAATCAGATCTGGTTTTCCTACAACAGAATAAATTCTTTTTGCTTTACCTTCATAAAGCAATTCTCCTTTTGTCATTTTAGCTCCTTACCCAAAGCCTTAAACCTTTCTTGTATGGCCTGAATGTGTCTTTTTCCTGTAAAAATAGATTTTAGCTCTGTTGATTTTAAATATTTCGAAACTTCTTTATCTTTTAATAATTTTTTTAAAAGATCTTCCCCTAGGCCAAGTGAATGACTCGATTTTTGAACCATCTTATAAGCATCTTCTCTTGAAATTCCTTTGTCCACCAACGCTAGAAGGACATGTGAGCTAAAAGTTTGTCCCAAAGACAATTTAAAGTTTTCCTTCATTCTCTGTTTGTCGACATAAAGCCCCTTAAAAAGATCTGACATACGGGCCACAGCATAGTCTGCTAAAATAAAAGCATCTGGAAAAATAACCCTCTCCACAGAAGAATGAGAAATATCTCTTTCATGCCAAAGGGACACATTTTCTAAAGCAAGTGATCCATAAGATCTTAAAAGCCTTGATAGCCCCGTAATATTTTCTGCACTGATAGGATTTTTTTTATGAGGCATAGCACTTGAACCCTTTTGACCTGGAGAAAACCCTTCCACAACTTCACCCACTTCGGTTCTCTGCAAATGTCTTAGTTCAATAGCAAGTCTCTCAAGGCCAGCACCAAGTTGTGCAAGGCTTAACAAAACTTGAGCATGACGATCACGTGGCACAACTTGAGTTGCAACCTGTTCTTGTTTAAGCTTCAATAACTCTCCGACGCGCTTTTCTACCTTCTCGCTTTGTGCAGAATAAGTTCCAACAGCCCCAGAAAGTTTCACAACAGCCATTTGCTCAAGTGCATCGGATATTCTTTGATAATCTCTCTTAAATTCAAAAAAGTGTCCCATGAGTTTATAACCAAAAGTAGTAGGCTCTGCATGCATCCCATGAGTTCTCCCTACACAAAGTGTCGCCTTATGTTGCAGGACTCTTTGGGCCAAGACTCTTAAAAGCTGATCCAAAGTTTTAAGTAGCAACTTCCCAGCATCACGGATTTGGAGATTAAGTGCTGTATCAAGAACATCGGAACTTGTTAAACCATAATGTATATAGCGGCCAGACGCCCCCACACTTTCAGCAACACTTGTCACAAAAGCAATGACATCGTGTTTTGTCTCTTTTTCGATTTCTTCAATCCTTTTAAGGTGAAACTTTGCTTTTTTTTGAATTTCTTGAGAGGCCTTTTGAGGAATAATACAATAACCGGCTTGAACCTTTGCCACAACTTTTTCGACTTCTAGCATATATTGAAATTTAGATTCAGACGTCCAAATTTTTTCCATCTCTTTACGAGTATATCTCTTGATCACGGCCTCTCCTTTTCTTAATTCCAGGTTCTTCGTGTGCTCCCATAAGCTTATCTAATATCTCTTGCTGATATGTTAACAAATATGTTGTATCAAGCCTTTTCCATTCCTCTGGGCCACAAGACATAAGATTTGCTATCGCAGATTTTTTTATTTTCCCTAAGTCTTGTTGAGAAAAGACAGGGAACTGAGGAGCCTGTACACTAAATTCTGTTGCTAAACACTCAAGCGGCATTTCTATTTGTAAAACTGAAGTCTCTAAAAAATGATTGGTAAAAACAGATCGAATTTTTTCTCCAAGTAATTGCAAACGGGACTCTTGAAATCTATAGTGCCCTGGCACACGACACCAAATAACAAACTCATGAGATCTCGGTCCACGGTGAATCATTAAAGCATTTTCGTGCGTCCACGGCAAAAAACGATCTGCGATGAGCAAAAAGGCTTCTGGCAATACACGGGTAACCTCGTTTTGATTTGTAAAAAATCGATAACGCGTCCAGAACCATTGGGCTACGATTGGTTTTTCTGAAATGACCTGAGTAAACAATTGGGTACTGACCGAAAAAAATTCTTCTTGAGATAAAAAATTTAAAAAAAGATCTCCTGAAATCTCACTCTTTTTCCCAAGCTGATCCGTTATTGCAATGGCTTGGATCTTTCCTTTTTCTTGTTTGATTTTGTGTGCAATTTTACACTCGAAAACCTGAACTCCTTTGCTGGATGTTGTCTGAAAAATTTCATGGGCTCCTCGTCTCGAAATTGTTCTCAGCATCCAATTTTCTAATATGGGCAGAGGGCGTCCCTTTTGATCTAGGGCATGGGCATCGTCAAAATAAGTCTGGGAAGCCAATTGATGCGTTAGGTGCAAGCACCATGTTTTTTCAAATGACATTTTTTTAAAAAGAGATTTGAACTTTATAAAGGCATCTTCTCCCATAGAAGAGCTAGTTTTAAGATAGTCAAGTTGATCTCGATCAATAAAATATCTCTGAAAGCTCTGCTTTCTTAAGGGACCCTGAAACTCGATGGGTCCTTTTTCCGATAGTATTGTAAAACCTGCATTGACCTTTTTTAGGGCGGCACCTTCGCTTAAAAAGACATTTTGCGAATAGTTTATTTTTTTTATCTGAAAAATCCCAAATGGAGATTCCCACGCATCCGGACTCAACCCACCTAAACGTGCAGAAAAATCAATATAAAAAATGTCATATCCTTTAGAACGAAGTTCCAACGCAAGCCAGAGTGCTCGATTATAGGCTGAAAAAATAACGATTTTTTCTTTCATATGCATTCCTTCAAATTTTCACAAAATTGGCGAATCATGTTGTGTTCCGCAACGTGGGTATAAAATTCTGTTTGTTGGAGCGTTTCCTTTTTTTCTAATCTTTTTTGCAATAAAATTCTTCCCGTATCAATACCCTCATCAACCTGATGAATTGTAACTCCACTTGCAGCACCATCTTGAAAGGCTTTTTCAATACTTTTTAATCCGGGATACTGTGGCAAAAAGCTTGGATGAATATTAAAAATCCGATTTTTCCAATTCCTCACAAATTCTGGAGGTAAAACTCTCATAAAGCCTGCAAGAAAAATATAAGAAATTCCAAAGTCTCGAAGCTCTTGAGAAAGTGTATTCCAGGAATCTTCTTTTTTAAAAATTTTAACAGGTACAGACATAAAGCGTGCACGCAGAACACCCGTTGCTTCTGGGTGAGAACTCACAATCAGTGTAATAGGAAGTAAACTTCTCTTTTCTAGAAGTGTCATCATATTAGAACCCGTGCCAGATATAAAAACCGCCCACCTCTTATGCATTTGTCTTTCCTCGCGGATAAGTTATCGCCTTTTCTTGCTCTTTTATGACGCCAATCTTGTATGATTTAAAATTCAATTCCCCTGCAATTTTTTGGACTTCTAAAATACTTTGGGCTCCACATATAACCACAAATCCAATGCCGCAATTAAGAGTCTTGAGCATTTCAATATCACTCAGACCACTTCGCCTTTGAACCTCTCGAAACTCTTTTGGCCAAGTCCAAGGAACCAACTCAAAACCCAGTCCCTTTGGAATGACTCTGGGAATATTTTCAATTCCTCCCGCTGTAATATGAGCCAGCGCATGGATATCCAAATGTCTTATTTTTTTTGCAAACTCCACATAGAGATGAGTTGGTCTTAAAAGCATTTTTAATTTTTGCCTTAAATCCTTTGCATAAACTTTTCTAAGTAAACTGTAACCATTACTATGAAATCCATTGCTTGAAATACCCAAAACAATATCACCGGCTCGAACACGGTGTTCTCCAAGTCTTTTCTCTTCATCAACCATTCCAACAGCAAAACCCGCACAATCAAAATCGTTTTTTTTGTAAACACCGGGCATTTCGGCCGTTTCCCCACCAATTAAAATACACTCACTTTGTGCACAAGCTTTACGAACCCCTGTTAGAAATTTCTTTGCCATTTTCAAATCCAAAGACGACGTCGCAAAATAATCTAAAAACAAAAGAGGATCTGCTCCTGTTGTAATCAAATCATTGACACACATGGCGACCATATCTTGAGCAACTTCTTCATAACGCTTAGCTTTGGCTGCAAGTAAGACCTTGGTTCCGACACCATCGGTGCATGTCACAAGACAAGGTTTTTGATAAGAAGATAGGTCAAGGCGGAAAAGAGAAGCAAAGCCACCAATACCTGAAAGAACTCGACCTTGATGAGGATTTTTTTCTGGAGTTTGCATTAACCAATCCACAAGACCATCGCCCGCAGCCACATTCACACCAGCTGACTTATAATGGATGCGCTTGGCTGAATGCTTGCGATTGGGAGAGTTTTTCTTCAAAGGCAAACTCCTTGATTTTTTGGATGCTTTAATCAATATCAGACCCAGGCTCAGATATCAAAAATAGAAAGTATTTAACGTCTGGCATCAGGCAAAGATTTGTACTAAGCTAGGTATATTCATGAAAAACGAAAAGGTTAAGATCCTTATTATCAGGCTTTCTAGCATCGGCGATATTATCCAGGCGCTTTCCGTTATTGGACCACTTCAAGAAAAATTTCCCAAATGTGAAATTCATTGGGTCGTTCGTAAAGATCTCTACGAAATTGTAAAGCTTTGCCCCAATGTTCAAAAAATTTACGCCATCGATAGAAATAAGGGGTTTAAAGAGTTAAAAGCCCTTCTCAGCGATCTTAGAAAAGAACATTACACTCACATTTATGATGCTCACAACAACATTCGTTCACGCTTTCTCTCTTTTTTCTTAAAACCTTCTTTTTTTATAAGAAGGAGCAAACATCGACTGAAGCGCTTTTTGCTGTTTCAATTTCATATCAATTTTTTTAAAAAGAATTTAACAGCCTTTGACACCTACATCCTTCCTCTTCAAAAATGGGGGATCACGGCCAAAACCCTTAAAAATTCTCAACTCACTCTCCCTCAAGAAGAACAAGAAAAAATCCGAAAGCAAATTCCCTTTAAAAGATTTGTTACCCTTATTCCCGCTGCCGCATGGGATCTGAAAAGATGGCCCGAAGACTACTGGCGCAAGCTTATTGGATCCATGCCCAACGAAAACTTTATCTTACTTGGCGGCAAATCCGATGAATATATTGATGATATTGTGACTCCTGATAATCAGAATCGTGTTTTCAATCTTCGAGGAAAACTTTCTTTGCTTGAAAGCATAGCGCTTGTTTCTATGAGCCAAATGGTTGTGGGATGCGATACAGGCCTTTCCCATGCTGCCGATCAAATGGGTATTCCCATTGTTTTTCTCATTGGTCCTACAGCCTTTGGCCGCCCAGTTCGTCATAGCTCTTACACTCTTATGACCCATTTACCATGCCAACCCTGCTCTAAAGATGGCAGTGGCCGATGCAAAAATCCTATTTACAAAAAATGCATGTACGATATTCACCCGCAAATGGTGAAATCCCAAATCGAGCACCACCACCATGAGTAGTTTTCTTTTCTTTTATCGCTTTTTCTTTTTCCCGATTTTCTTTCTTATCTTTAAACTTTTATCTTACACGCACCCCAAAATTAAAAAAGGATTCCTTTCTAGAAAAGGCTCCCCCTGGCTTCATTTTCCCAAATCCCTTTGCTCCCCGATCTTGATCCACTGTGCCTCTGGCGAGTTTGAATACGCTAAAAGCGTTATTTGCGAAATCAAAAACCAAAATCCTCAATCGCAAGTTGTTGTCACATATTTTTCACCGACCTACGAAAAACAAATCCGAGAGTTTCCTCAAATTGATTTTTCATGTCCCCTTCCCTGGGATTTTGCTTCAACACAAAAAACTTTTTTAAAAAATCTCAAGCCATCGCAAATCCTTATTGCAAGAACAGATCTCTGGCCAGAGTTCCTTAATCAGGCCAACAATTTCAAAATTCCTGTTTCATTATTTTCAGCAACCCTTTCTCAAGAAAGCTCCAAACTAAAAAATCCTTTTTTAAAATCTTATTTGCAATGGATTTTTTCTTATATAAAACACGTTTACTGTGTCTCGCCAGATGACAAAATAAGCCTTTCACAAATTATTTCAGAAGACAAAATAACTCCCATTGGAGACACCCGCTATGACCAAGTCTTAAATAGAATACAAAATCCAAAGCCTCTTAAAAAATATCTCCAACCAAAAGAAAAATGTCTTATTATTGGATCCAGTTGGCCAGAAGATGAGAAGGTTTTGTTTCCCATTTTTTCCAAAGTTCTCCAAAATCAAATTGCAATTATCGTTGCGCCACACGAGCCCACACCCCATCATCTTCTCAAAATTAAAGAAGCTCTTTTAGCTTTCAAAATAGAGTGTGACATTTATAGCAGCGCTACTTTTTTTGACTCACAAAAAATTTTAATTATTGATCAAGTTGGCATTTTGGCTGATCTTTATAGCTGGGCAACATGGGCTTTTGTGGGCGGTTCTTTTAAAAAAACAGTTCACAGTGTTATGGAACCCCTTGCTCACGGATGCTTAACTTATTTTGGGCCCTACTATCAAAATAATCGTGAAGCCATTGAGTTTTATCGTTTGGGGCTTGCCAACTCTTTTCAAAAAGGTGAAGAATTCGTAAACTCCATTATAGAGTCTCAAAAAAATCTCTCTCTTAAAAAAGAACAAATTTTAAATGAAATTAAAAAAAGGCAAGGAAGCTCAAAAGTTTTAGTTCAACTTTTATTCAAAAATCAGAATTGATAAGAAACAGGAATCAAAATCTCAAAAACCGCCCCAAAAGGTTTGCCATTGGGAACAATACCAAGTCGGAACTCGGGTAAAATAAAGAAATTGCCTGAAATATGGTAATCATAACCTGCCGCAGCTGTTAATATCACAAACATGGGCTTCTCAACAGTATCAACATGCATCTCATCAATGGCTGTTGTGACGTCTACCCGCATTTTTGTAGTCTTTCCAATTTCAACTCCAGGTCCCCACCAAAAGATAGCTTTGGGCCCAGAATAAAACTTTAATTGTGCTCCTAAAGATAGTAGATCTTGTTCGATTCGAAAACTCGAATTGGGAGCTCCTGAAACATTGACCTGCCCCGTTCCCGCACGATTCATCTTTCTTTGCAAAAGATAACCACGAAGAATCGTCGTCTTTGAAAGAGAATAGTCACCAAAAAAACCAAAATAAAAATTAGCTCCCTTAACAGCTGAAAAATTGGAATCTAAATCAAGCCCCGGAGTATCCGTATGAAACTTTAAACTTCCGCTTCCTTGATAAGCATAAGAAATAGCCCCCAAAATTCCTACACCATTTTTAAGATGATAAACTGGCGCATTACCTTCGGCCCGATCCCTTGCACTCTCAATTTCTCGACTTTCCTTAACTTTAGAACCCTTGACATCTTTTATAAAAATCCAACCCACGCGCCTTTTTCCATCCACTTCGGCTATGACTTTTCTCCACTGGCCGTATTTGATATTGGAAATCGGAATACTATCGCCACGCTCATAGACACCAATAACCTCAGCGTTCTTATCTCTTTGCGCATAGACTTGGGTTTGATTACGAAAAACAATTTCTTTTCCCGCCCATAATGGAAAACTCAAAAACACTATAAAAAACACAAAGAAGAATAACTTAAGCTGCATAGACTTCATTATATGTTAGTCTTTAAGGCTTCTGCCAGTTTCATATTGAAAAAACTAGCTCAAAGTAATATACCCAGACCCATATGGTTCTTTTAATTCGAGATATCCCTAAAGATGGTCAAAATTTTGAGTGGAATGAAAATAAAACTCATGTAAAAGGTTTCATTTACCCCATCCAGGGCGGTTTTGATTTGAGCGGTCACATTTCGTCTAAAGTGCCTATGGATTGTTCTTTTTGTACAAATCTTATCGATATTCCGGTAGAAGAAAATTTCCACGAAATCATCTTTTTAGGGGCCCCAAAGACAGGGACTACCAAGGAAGAAGAAGAGGTCCAAAAAGATGATCTTGAGGTTTTTTATGTCGACGGACCAGAACTTCACCTCCTCCCTATCATTCAACAGGTCATTGATGTATCTCTCCCTATCCAGCCTAAATGCGTCCAAAAGGGAGCCCCTAAAGGCTACCCTGAGTGTATTGCCGACTGGGACTACGAAAAATTCTCCCATAATGGAGAAGAAAAACTCCATAATAATCCCTTTGAAGTC
>JBDHWX010000025.1:0-14181 GCA_039810365.1 Bdellovibrionales bacterium
AATTTGCGAAAGAGTTT
Organism: Bdellovibrionales bacterium; assembly: GCA_039810365.1. GTDB lineage: Bacteria > Bdellovibrionota > Bdellovibrionia > Bdellovibrionales > JAEYZS01 > JAEYZS01. The sequence goes on from JBDHWX010000025.1 coordinate 18, forward strand.
TCTTACAAAAAAATATTTTGGTCTCCTTATTGGATCTGCACATTTTTCAGAAGTCTATAATAAGACAGGAAAAGATGTTGCTGTTGGAGAGAATCTTTTGTTTTATGGGGTGAAATACACTCAGCCCATAAAATTTTTATCTGGCCCCTTCGTGTTTGATGTTGAAGCCTTCTACCACAGCGGTGCCCCACAGTATTATAATTTTAGTGGATCTCAAGCCAAGTCAGGAAGAATTTTAATTGCAGATGTCGAAGTCCTCTATTCGCTTTTTGAAAGCCGTAGCCGAAGTTTTTGGTTTTACCTAGGTGGTGGCCCAGCTGTTTCCTACACAGCATTTATTGTTGAGACAAGTGGCTCACAAAATGATATTTCGGACGTCCAATTTGGAGGAATTTTCACTGCGGGTTTGGGAATTCAAATATCCAGTTTTGCCATTAAAGTTGAGCCTAAATATTTTGTTTTTAAAACAGGATATTTTGGAGCTTTTGGTAGTCTACAATTTAATTTTTAAGAGTTACTCGTCGCATTATAAAGCTGCTCCCTTAGACTGCGCCTAGGATCATATTTTACCTTGTTCTTTTAATAACTTAGGTGTGCTTTTATGGGGGATTATAAGAAGCGGGTTTTTATATTTTGGATAAGATTGGATAAGTTTAAGATCTAGGCGCAGCGTAAGGGAGCAGCTTGTTTCCGTCTTGGTTGTCCGGCTTTCGGATGACAAAGAGATATTTTTATAGTTAAGAATATCTATGCAAAAAGAGATGGGGCCCATTCACATTCTTTCTTCCGATGTTATCAACCAAATCGCAGCAGGAGAGGTCTTAGAAAGGCCAGCTAATCTTGTTAAAGAACTTATAGAAAACTCTATCGATGCTCAGGCTTCAGAAATAGAAATGGATATCGATGTTGGAGGAAGATATCTTAAAATACAAGATAACGGTTGCGGGATGGATCGCAAAGATCTTGCAATTGCACTGGGAAGACATACGACAAGCAAGATTAAGAGTTTTTCTGATCTGTGGAGTCTAAATTCTTACGGATTTCGTGGAGAGGCTTTAGCTAGTACTGCAGCCGTAAGCCAGATGACGATTGTCACAAGACCACAAGAAGGGGCAACGGCTTTTCAGCTAAAATCTAAATTTGGTAAGCAAGATGACGTTTACGAAGTTTCTGGTACAAGTGGAACTCAGATCATTGTTGATGAGCTTTTTTCGAATGTTCCAGCAAGGCTTAAATTTTTAAAGTCAGATTCTGCAGAACTTGGGCAAATTTATAAAGTTATAAAATCCTTTGCACTTACGCATCCGGAGATTGCTTTTCGAATTAAACAAAAGGGAGTCTTAAAGTTTTATTTTCATAAAACGCAGTCTCACCTTGAACGGGCCAAAATTATACTAGAGACAGATGATCTCCATGAGGCGGTAGTTGAAAACGGAGGACTTCGGGCAAGAATTATTTTTTCTTCACCCAATACTATTAATAAGACAGCACAACAAATTTGGATTTTTGCTCAAAATCGTTGGGTACAAGATCGCGGAATTCAAAGAGCAATTCTTGATGCATACCGAAATCTCCTTATGCATGGAGAATATCCTCACTGCATTGTGATGCTGGAGTGTGATCCCCAATTTGTTGATGTGAATATTCACCCGACAAAATCACAGGTTAAATTTCAAGATTCGTCACTGATTTTTCGAACAGTCCATAATGGCTTAAGAGATGCTCTCGAGAAGGGGCCTTGGCTTAAAAAATTATTTCAGCAGGAATCTCAAAGTTCAACAATTGAAGAAAGCGCAGCAGATCGTCAGGTTTTATCTTCTCATCTAGAACAGGTGGGTTTTGCGTCTCAAAAAAATCATTTTCATCAAACTTTTTATCGTCAAAAGTCTTATTTTGCTCCTCCAAAAGAGTCTGTCAATTCACCTGAGCATTTTGTTGCAACTCCCTCTACAGGGGTTCTTGCAATGTCTCGTGAGCCTTTGTGGGGCAGTTTACAGGTATTGGGACAATTAAATTTAACTTATATTTTGGCACAATCTCGACATGCTTTATTTTTAGTGGATCAACACGCTGCCCATGAGCGCGTTGCTTTTGAGCGACTGATGAAATCATTTCGAGATAAAAAATTTGAAATTCAAACTTTTTTGATTCCACTACAAATGGATGTTGATCCAGATAAGTACGAGCAAATTTTATTACTTGCGGATCAACTGAAAACTCTCGGAATCGAAGTGGAGGCTTCTGGGCCGCAAACGATTTCTGTTGGCTCTGCTCCAATGATTGTTAAAGAAAAAGCACTTTTTGAAATTTTGCAAAAAATTGCAATAGATTCGTTAGAATCTGGTGGTGGATATTCGCTAGAAAAGAAAGTGTCAGATGTTTTTGCAACGATGGCTTGTCACTCGGTTGTTCGAGCAGGACAAGCTCTTTCGCAAGAAGAAATGGGAAGCTTACTTCAGCAAATGGACGAATCGCCACTTTCGAGTTTTTGTCCGCATGGCCGGCCCGTTTTTAAACAAATAACATTTCGAGAGCTTGATAAAGAATTTGGAAGAATTGTGTGAATGAGGCTCCGCAGATTGTTTTTATAGTTGGTCCAACGGCAAGCGGAAAGTCGACCCTTGCCATTGAGATTGCTAAAATTGCTGGTTGTGAGGTCATCAATGCTGACAGCATTCAAGTCTATGATGGCCTTGATGTGGGTTCTGCAAAGCCAACCCAAGACGAAATGAGGGGCATTCCCCACCATCTTATTGGTCATATTGCTAAAGGGAAAAAATATACGGCTGGCCAATTTCGTGATGATGTTTTTAGGATTATTAAAGAAAGATCAGAGTTTGGTAAAAATCGATTCCTTGTGGTTGGGGGAAGTGGTTTTTACTTAAAGGCTTTAATGACGGATCTTTACCCGGTACCTCAAGTTCCTAAAGAAATTCAGAGTCAGATACAAGCATTATTGCCTCAAGAGAGATACCAAAAACTACAGATTTTAGATAGTGAGTATGCACAGCAAATTAATTCTAATGATACTTATCGAGTCCAGCGTGCCCTAGAGGTTTGTCTGACAACAGGGCAAAAAATGAGTGAGATTCGAAAGCAGTTTTCAAAAAAAACTTTTCCCTATAAATATCTAAAAATAGGTGTGATGGGACCAAAAGAGAATTTGAGAAAACGTATCCAACAAAGAACCGAAAAAATGCTAGAAAATGGACTTATCGAAGAGGTACAAAAAGTTTTAAATGAAGGCTTTGATCAGTGGCTAGCTCTTGAAAGTGTTGGATATCGAGAGGTAAAGCTCTATCTCAATGGGCAAATATCTCGTCATGAGCTTGTTGATCAAATCGTAAAAGAAACAATGGCATTAGTAAAAAAACAAATGACTTGGTTTAGGAAAGATACAGAAATAAAATGGTTTGATATTGGAGTTGATCCTTGTCTTGTTGAAAACTACATTCGGGAGAATCTATGAAAAGTATGACATGTTATGGCTCAGCAGCAATCCCTACTGATTTTGGACAAATCGATATTTCTTTAAAAAGTGTCAATGGTCGATATTTGGAAATTCGTACTAATATCCCGCCAGAATATTTAAAGTTTGAAGGAGAAATTAAAAAGAGTATTTCTCGAGTGTTTAAAAGAGGGACGGTGACGTTATTTATTAATCGCAAAAAAAATCCGCTTTATCTTAAAACAAATATTGTTTTAAAAAAGAATTTGGCAAAGAAGTGGCACCAGGCCCTCTTAGAACTTTCCAAAGAGTTAAAAATGGCATCAAAGCCCGGTCTCCAAGAGATGATGCAGATTCCGGACCTTTTCTCTGTTGAAGAAGATATGGCTGTCAAAGATAAAGAAGAAAAACTTATTTATAAAATTTTAAATCAAGTGATCAAAGAATGCTCTCAGGGAAGGCAAAGAGAGGGACAGGCTCTTCAAAGAGAGATTTTAAAATATCTTGAAAGTTTGGAGAATCACTTGCAGGGTATTGCAAAACAGGCCCAAGAACAGATGATAAGACTCAAAAAAAATTTGGAAATAAAAACACAGAGTGAAAATGGCGATTTGGACCAAAGACTTGCTCTTGATGTGACATCTCAAATGGACAGGGCAGATGTTTCAGAGGAGGTCGTTCGCTTAAAAGAACATTTGCGTGCCATTAAACTATTGATACAAAGAGAGGATCAAGTAGGTAAGAAGCTTGATTTTTATACTCAGGAACTCTTAAGGGAGATCAATACGATTGGTTCAAAATCTCAGATGTTCAAGATGACTCAAATTGTGGTAGACTGTAAAACAATTATTGAGAAAATTCGAGAGCAGTCGCAGAATGTAGAATAGAGGGTTCTAAAAATGAGTGAGAGGACTAAACTTTTTATAGTATCGGCACCAAGTGGTGCAGGAAAATCCTCGCTCTGTGAGAGAGCCTTAAAAGAGTTTCCGATCCTTGAAGATATTATTACCTACACGACAAGATCTATGCGACCAGGAGAAACACAGGGAAACCCCTATCATTTTGTTACAAAAGAAAAGTTTTTAGAGCTTAAAAGAGACGGTTTTTTTGTTGAAGATGCCGTGGTTCATACAAATTTTTATGGGACACCCAAAGATATTTTCAAAAAGGCTTGGGATGCTGGAAGGTACCTCATTATAGATGCTGATGTTCAGGGAGCTGCAACTTTTCGTCAGAAATTTCCAAAAGCAGTCTTTATATTTATAAGGCCACCCAACGTTGACGAGCTGCGCAAAAGGCTTGAAAAAAGAGATGGGGTCCACTCAAAGGACATCGAGATTCGTCTTAAAAACGCAGTTCACGAGATGGAACAGGCTCCCTTATTTGAATTTCAGATTCTCAATGATAATTTTGATAGAGCCTACTCAGAACTTAAGAAAATCATTGAAGAAATTATTCAAAAAGGTTAGTTGTATCGGTTTGATACGGTCCCCGCCCAAAGACCAATTTAAAGGAGCCTAAAGTGGCAAGAATTACTGTAGAAGATTGTTTAGAAAAGTTACCAAATCGATTTGCGCTTGTTATGCTGGTTGCAAAGAGAACAAAGCAGCTCTTAAAGGGGTCGCACGCAACAATTCAGTCCAAAGAGAATAAGAAAGTTGTAGTGGCTCTTAGAGAGGTCGCCCAGGGAACTGTTTTATTTGAAGGTATTGACGAGAGGCGTGCTCTCAACGAGGTTAGCCAAGCTCTTAAGAAATAAGAGTCTTAATACCCTTTAAAAAAAGAGGAATTTTCCGATACTAGATCTGGTAAACTAGCAGCAAAGACGTATCGAACAAGGATATATGGCGGAACAATCCTCAAGTCACATAATTGATACATCCGATGAAATCATTCGAAAGCCAATTCAGAATATCGAAGATCTTTTAGAGCGGATTCTAGAATATTATCCCAACGCTGATACGAGCATCATTCGTAAAGCTTATGAAATGTCAGAAAAAGCTCACGCTGGACAAATCCGTCGAAGTGGCGAAGCCTATATTTCACATCCTCTTTCTGTTGCGGGAATTTTAACAGAATTGAAGCTTGATATTTCTACCATAGCGACGGGACTATTACATGATACCGTTGAAGACACAACGCTCACGTTAGCTGATATTGAAACACACTTTGGTAAAGATGTTGCTCTTCTCGTTGATGGTGTCACTAAAATCTCTCAAATGAGTTTTAAAAATACCCATGCCAAACAAGCAGAAAATATTCGCAAAATGATTGTAGCCATGGGCAAAGATATTCGAGTGATTTTGGTTAAGCTTGCAGATCGTCTTCATAATATGAGAACTCTCCACCACATGCCCTATCAAAAGCAAGCTCGTATTGCAGAAGAAACACTTGAAATCTATTCACCACTTGCTCATCGTTTAGGTATTAGCGCGTGGAAGATTGAACTCGAAGATTTAGCCTTGAGATATTTAAAGCCAGATATTTATTATTCTCTAGCACAAAAAGTGGCTCGTAAGAAGAAAGAGCGTGAAAAGTATATCGAAGAGGTTAAGCAAATCTTATTGAATGAACTCAAAAAAGAAAATGTACCTGTTGAGATTCAGGGACGTCCCAAGCATCTATTTTCGATATATAAAAAAATGCAAGAGCGCAATATTGAATTTGAACAGATACATGACATTTTAGCCTTCCGAATTATTGTGGATACGGTAGCTCAATGTTACGAGGCCTTGGGGATAGTTCACAGTCTTTATAAACCTGTTCCTGGTAGATTTAAAGACTATATTGCCATGGCCAAGACAAATAATTATCAGAGCTTGCATACAACGGTGATTGGGCCAGAGGCGGAGCGAGTCGAAATTCAAATACGCACTCACGATATGCACGATATAGCAGAACGTGGTATTGCTGCTCACTGGAATTATAAGATTGGGAACACAGCAAATAAAGTTACCATAGATAAATTTAATTGGCTCAAGGATATTTTGAATCTTCAGTCTTCCATTGGGGATTCCAGTGAGTTTTTAGAAAATGTGAAGACTGATTTGTTCGAATCTGAAATTTATGTTTTTACGCCAAAAGGTGATGTGTTTGAACTACCTGAGGGTTCAACTCCTCTTGACTTTGCTTATGCTATTCACACAAAAGTTGGTGAAAAAACGGTGGGAGCAAAAATTGATGGACGAATGGTTCCTCTTAAGCATCCGCTAAAAAATGGAGATACGGTTGAAATTCTCACAAGTCCTAACCAGCGTCCATCAAAAGACTGGATCAAGATGTGCATTACAGGACGGGCCCAATCAAAGATTCGTAGTTACATTCGCAGTGAGGAACGCAAAAGGGCTATTGAAATTGGACAAAATCTTCTTGAAAAAGAGATGCGACAAAGATCTTTATCTCCAGATAAATATCTTAAAGGTGCTGCATTTGATAAGATAAAAGAGCAAATGAAAGTCCAAGAACTTGAAGAACTTCATATGCAAATTGGATATGGAAAAACTTTATCGTCAGAGGTTTGTGATATTTTTGCTCCTAAGCAGACTCAACCGGTAGAAGAGGTCCATGAAACTTTTATTCAAAAAGTTTTTAAAAGTGCAGCGCACAGAAAAAAATCTGATTCATTAATTATCGTAGATGGAATGTCTGATCTTTTGGTTCGTTATGGAAAATGCTGTCAGCCTATTCCTGGAGATCCTATTATTGGTTTTATATCTCGAGGTCGGGGGGTAACGGTACATCAAGCCTCATGTCCCAAAGTCTTTGCTATGGATCATGACCGTCAAATTGATGTGAAGTGGAATACTGAAAACAGCACATCAGGTGGGGCTACGAAAGTTCGGATTGTCTGCCAAGATGCCCCTGGGCTTTTACAAAAGCTTTCAGAACCATTTGCAACCTATGGTGTTAATATTTTTAGTGCCAAGATTCGAACAAATAAAGACCAAAAGGCTATTTGTATTTTTGATGTTCGCGTGAAAGACACAGCGCAGTTGTTATTAGTGATTCAAGGAGTACAAAAGATCAAGGGTGTCATTCGTGTCGATCGTGTTTCATCGAGCTGATGACATCATAAAAGCCAAGAGAATATTAGGGATGAAGTGCTCTTTTGGAAAAATCTTTTTCTATCTCTGGATGACAGCTCATGTTTTCGATGTTGTCTAAGATACTTTGGCGAACTGAAAGATAATTGTTTAATTGGTTTTGGCAAATATCAAAATATTCCCCAGGGCACCCATTTCTTTTTTCACCAAGATTTAAAGTATATCCGCCAGAGTGCACAATGCTGTGGGGATAGGCATATTGGGCTGTGCAAACAGTCCCAGGGGGCACATGAGATGTGTAACTACAAATAACAGATGCGGTAATTGTGTTTTTAAGTAATTCTTTAGAGTTTTCATCTAGGCAGAATGTGCCAAGATTTTGATTGTCTGGATGTTCTCGAGGAATTTCAAGATAAAACTTTTCTACAACCCCACTAACCAAATTAACACTATAGTCGTAGGGCCCTTTATCAGTATTGCCCTCTTTAATCAGATCGATTTGATTTAATGCACTTAAGTTAGTCTGTATAGAAATCTTTGTGGCAGAAGAGTCTTGTCTATTAGGTTGTCCACAGTTTTGATAAGAGATGATAATAAAGGAAAGGCCAATTGCCGTGACTAGCATTTTCAGTTTGCTTGGAGCACCAGAAAGCTCATTGCGAAAAGACATTTTCATAATTCAACCTCTTATATACCTATATATGTATCGGTATGGAACACTGAGAACTTAAAATTAAGATTTTCCAGAGGCGCAAAAATATCGTGTAATATCAATCGGTTGCAGTAGCATAATTTTTTAACTTTAGGAGGCGCCTGGTCTTTGTATTAAAGATGCCTAAAAATTGGTTCTCTGTTGTGGCGCTTACGAAAGAGGGTTTTTGTTTGTCTAAAATAAGACTTCGTCATAGAGTTTTTGAATGCCAATAAATCTCCAAGACGTTCAAAAAGCAAACCAAGTTGTAGACAAGTTTATTAAGAAAACCGAAACAGAATTTTCTCAAAGCTGTTCGAAACTTGTTGGAACAAATATATTTTTAAAATTTGAAAATCTTCAGATGACGGGTAGCTTTAAGATTCGCGGAGCAACAAATAAAATTTATCATTTGTCGCCAGAAGAAAAAAAATGCGGTGTTGTTGCAAGTTCAGCGGGAAATCATGCCCAAGGCGTTGCTCTTGCAGCAGCAAGACAAGGAGTGAATGCTAAGATTGTCATGCCAGTAAAAGCCCCACTTGTTAAGACGATGGCAACAAGAGGCTATGGCGCAGAGGTTGTATTACACGGAAATTTTTATGATGAGGCTTATGAAAGAGCGCTTGAGATTGAAAAAAATGAAAAAAGAGTTTTTGTGCATCCCTATGACGATCCCTTAGTGATTGCAGGTCAGGGGACGATTGCTCTTGAAATCTTAAAAACTGTTCCCGATATTGATTCTGTTGTTGTTCCTATTGGCGGCGGAGGGCTTATTAGTGGGATAGCAACTGTTATGAAAGAGTTGCGTCCGCAGTGTCGTATTTTTGGTGTTCAATCTGAAGGTGCAAAATCAATGGAGGAGTCTTTTAGACAAAAAAAACTTGTTCAGCTTAACCAATTTACATCGACTATCGCAGATGGAATTGCAGTTAAAAAAGTTTCAGCCAATATGCTGAATCATTATATTTTAAAGCTTGTTGATGATGTCGTGACGGTTTCTGAAGATGAAATTGCAGAAAGTATAGTTTTTTTGATGGAAAGGGCTAAAACCATTGTCGAAGGAAGTGGAGCCGTGGGATTAGCGGCAGCCCAAAAACTGCAAGGCCGGTTGGGCAAAAAGTGTTGTGTTATTTTGAGTGGTGGAAATATTGATTCTAATATCGTTGCTAAAGTTATAGAGCGTGGTTTGAAAAAGAAAGGACGGCTCACGCATATTCAAGTGGCCGTAGAAGATGCTCCCGGAATGCTTTCTCAGTTAACAAAAGCTATAGCAGAACAACATGCTAATATTATTCAAGTGATTCATGATCGTACAACCGATGGTTTATATCTTGGCGAAACAGCTATTGAATTTATTTTAGAAACATCCAATTTTGAGCAAATCGAACTTCTTAAAAAATCATTTTCAAAGATAGGGCGCGTATTATGAATGTATCAGAGTCTTTGCGCCAATTACAACCTTATGTACCGGGGAGATCTGTAGACGAAGTTCAAAGACAGTATGGAGTCCAGGAAGTCATCAAGCTTGCTAGTAATGAAAATGCTCTGGGTGCAAATCCTAAGGTTGTGGCAGAAATTCAAAAAAATGCCAGCCAAGTTTTTCGGTATCCAGATTCTTCCTATCAAAAAAACAAAAAAATCATTTCTCACTTTTTTGATGTGCTGCCAGAAAATGTCTGTTTTGGAAATGGATCTGATGAACTTATAGATATTTTAATCCGTATATTTTGTGAGCCGAATCAAGATGCCATTTTAATTCCGGCACAGTCGTTTGTTGCCTATAAAGTTCGTGGCCATGTGAATCGTGTCAAGGTCACAGAGATCCCTCTTTTGAAGAATCTTCAGATTGATATCTCTGCAATGGTGAAAGCCTTGGATCGCCAACACCGTATTGTTTTTTTACCAAACCCTAATAATCCATCAGGACGATATCTTTCAAAAAAAGAAATCGAACCACTTCTACAGGCAGTCAGCAAGCAAGAAAATACTTTGCTAGTTGTAGATGAGGCTTATACAGAATTTATCCGTGCAGATGATTACCCTGATATGATCAAGACTTTTAAAGAGATGAAGAATCTTGTTGTCTTAAGAACTCTGTCGAAAGCTTATGGGCTTGCAGGATTACGCTCTGGTTTTATGCTTGCTGATGTAGAAATTTGCAATTGGGTGGAAAGAGTTAGGTTACCCTTTAACAGCAATATATTGTCGTCTTGTGTTTTAGAGGTAGCTCTTAGTGATCAGGATTTTATAAAAAAATCTCAGGGTATGGTATGGCAAGGGTTAGATTATTTTGAACGGGAATTAAAAAAAATGGGTTTAGAGTTTTGTCCATCACAGGGAAACTTTATTTTCTTTGACACAAGAAAGGATTCTTCTTTAGTTTTTGATGACCTTTTAAAAAAGGGGATTATTTTGAGGCCCGTAAAAAATTATGGATTTATGACCCAAATTCGGATGACGGTTGGTCTTCCAGAAGAAAACAAAAGGGTGATTGAGTGCTTAAGACAGGTTTTGTAATTACAATTGATGGTCCGGCAGCGTCTGGTAAGAGCTCTGTGAGTCGTGCCTTAGCAAAGATTTTGGGATGTCCATGGGTTTCAACGGGTTCTTTTTATCGAGGACTGGCTTATGTTGCGGTCCAATTAAAAACAAACCTTAATGATGAAAAGTCTATTGTTGAACTTGCAAAAAGTGACATCTGGTCTGTGGAAATGGGTGAAGAAAAAACCTATGTGTATTTTCAAGGACAAGACGTTACAGACGAGGCTCATCGGGAAAGTGTTGGAAATGCCGCAAGCCAAATTAGCCAATATCCTTTAGTACGCAAGATGCTTTTGGAGCCCCAAAGACGTTGTCGTAATTCAAAGGGGCTCGTTGCCGAGGGTCGCGACTGTGGAAGTGTTGTGTTTCCAGATGCAGATCTTAAAATTTATTTAACGGCAAATAGTGAAAACAGGGCTCAGAGGCGTTCTCAACAATCTGGAGTCTCCAAAGAAGATATCGAAAAATTACAAAAGATTAGGGATAATCAAGACTTAACAAGAACTGCTGCCCCCATGAAGATAGCCCAAGGTGCTCATGTGATTGATACCAGTGATATGACACTTTCTCAGGTTGTGAATCAAATCCAAAATTTGAGTCAAACAATTCTTGAAAACCCTTTGACTTCATAAATTTAGGCCTTATAACTTCTCTCTACAACGCTAGTCGACAAGGTTTTAAAAAGGGTTATTTCAACTCTAAGATTTTGTGGAATTAAGCGAATTTATATTAGGGCACAGACCAATAAGAATTTGGCAAGGTTTGTTGATCCCGCAGGAGGTTTTTAATGCCAAGTAACCAAAAAAGTGAGGAGCATCAATCAATGAGTAAGCAAGCTATAGCAAGACAAAAAGTATTAGCCGCTCTTGATGCCTTTGATGTAGAAGTTGAAGGTGCAAAAGCCCTCAAAGGAAAAGAGTCTTTTACACAACTCTTTGAAGAATCTGTTAAAGAAACAAATTTTCAAGTTGGCGATGTTGTTCCCGCAACGGTCATTGAAACTCAATCTGACTTTGTACTTGTGGATATCAATTACAAATCAGAAGGACTGATTCCAATTCAAGAATTTAAAACAGGTCAAGGATCTCTCAGTGTTAAACCTGGTGATCAGATCGAAGTTTTTATAGAAAAAATTGAAAACGAAAACGGCATGGCAGTTCTTTCAAAAGATAAAGCCGATATGCTGAAAGCATGGAACGATATTTCTCGGGCTGCAGAGAACCAAGAGCAAGTTGAGGGAATCGTTGTTTCAAAAGTTAAAGGCGGATTGTGTGTGGATATTGGCGTTAAAGCCTTTTTACCAGGATCACAAATTGATATTCGACCAGTTCGCAATCTTGATCTTTATGTGGGTAAGAAATTTAAATTTAAAGTGATTAAGTTTAATAAAAAACGTGGCAACATTGTTCTTTCTCGACGTGCTATTTTAGAAGAAGAAAGATCAAGCCTTAAAACTCAAACAATTGATGCCATGAGAGAAGGTGCTCGGGTTACGGGTATTGTGAAAAATATCACAGACTATGGAGCCTTTATTGATCTTGGTGGTATTGACGGTCTCTTACATATCACAGATATGAGTTGGGGGCGTGTAAAGCACCCATCTGAAGTTATAAAACTTGGTGATGAAATTGAAGTTTGCGTTTTGAAATACGACGAAGAAAAAGAAAGAGTTTCTCTTGGCCTTAAACAGCTTCAAGAAGACCCATGGCAAAAAGTGAGAGAACAATATACCCCAGGAACAAAAGTTCGTGGCAAAATTGTTTCTCTTACAGAATATGGTGCCTTTGTTGAACTTGGTGACGGCATCGAAGGACTTATCCATGTTTCTGAAATGAGCTGGAAAAAGAAAGTCAAACATCCTTCTCAAATTCTAACTCAAGATCAAGAAGTTGAAGTTGTCGTTCTTGAGGTTGACTCTGAAAACCGTCGGATATCCCTTGGTCTTAAGCAGCTTCAGCCCAATCCGTGGCTTGAGCTTAAAGAGACTTATCCTCCGGGAACTATTATCGAAGGAGAAATCAAATCTATCACAGATTTTGGAGTTTTCATTGGTATTGAAGAAGATATCGATGGCCTTGTTCATATTTCTGATTTCTCATGGACAAAGCGTGTAAATCATCCTTCGGAGATGTTCAAAAAAGGTGAAAATGTTCGGGCTGTTGTTTTGGGTGTGGATATCGAAAACGAAAGATTTAGCCTTGGAATTAAGCAACTTGATGCAGATCCTTGGGCTAATATCGATGAGAGATTCCCGGTTGGTTCGCAACACGATGTGAAGGTCATGAAATCGGCTGATTTTGGAGTATTTGTTGAACTTGCCTCTGATATAGAAGGTCTTATCCACGTGTCAGAGCTTTCCAAAAATAGAATCAGTAGCCCAGAAGAAGTTGTTAAAGTTGGAGACACCATCAAAGCTGAAGTTGTCACAATTGATAAAGAGGCTCGCCGTATTGGTTTGAGTGCTAAAATTGTTCAACTCCGTGCAGAGAAAGCAGATGTTGGAGAGTATATGAAAAAAGCTCGAGCTACGTCTAAGACCTCTCTTGGTGATCTTTTTGGAGATCAGCTTAAAGGAACAACAAAAGCAGACGAGTAATTTGCTTTTTAATCCTAAAAACAAAAGGACCCGGCTTAAAATGCCGGGTTTTTATTTTTGAGCACTGCATTGCTCTTGTGTCAGCACATGACATTGATATCGTAAAAATCTAAAATTGTAGGTATTTGAACAGAGGAGAAAACGGTGAAAAGTTTTTTTCAGGCTATTGGAATTATGACAGTTCTTGGAACACTTTTATTTTTTATATCACTTTGGGTTGGAATGGGCTCTTTTATGAAAAATGAGAGCCGTGTTAAGGGAAAGGCTGTTTTATCTTTAGAACTTAATGGCGTCATTATGGATGGCAAAAAATTCTTAAAAGACCTACGCAAATATCGAGAAGATGATGGCATTAAAGGTGTTTTGGTCCAAGTAAATTCTCCAGGTGGAGTTGTTGGTCCAAGCCAAGAAATTTATGCAGAACTTAAGCGTACAAGTGAGATTTATAAAAAGCCAGTGGTTGTGACAGGCTCAGGGCTTGTTGCCAGTGGTGCTTTTTATTCTGCCATGGGTGCTGATAAGTTTTTTGTAGAGCCTGGAACTTTGACCGGCTCCATTGGGGTTATTATGGAATTTGCCAATCTTGAAAAACTTTATGATTGGGCCAAGGTCAAACGCTATGTCATTAAAACGGGAGCTTATAAAGATACAGGAGCTGAATACCGAGATATGCGCCAAGATGAAAAACAACTTCTTGAAGGAACCATGTTTGAAGTCTTAAACCAATTTAAAAAAGCAATTTCTGATGGGCGTAAAATGCCGATGGAAAAAGTCACCCAATATGCAGATGGAAGAATTTTTACAGGCGAAACAGCGGTTAAGCTTGGCTTTGCCGACAGTGTAGG
>JBDHWX010000026.1:0-14001 GCA_039810365.1 Bdellovibrionales bacterium
CTTGAGGTTTCACGATCTTTGGGTCGCAAGGTCTGGTTAAAGTCTGGTGGATATATTATTATTGATGAGGCCGAAGCCCTTGTTGTTGTTGACGTCAACACGGGAAAGTTTGTTGGCAAAAAGGATCTTGAAGACACCATTATTAAAACTAATCTTGAAGCTGTAAAAGAAATTGCGCACCAACTTCGTATTCGTAATTGTGGGGGCATTATTATTATCGACTTCATCGATATGGAAAAAGAAGTGAATCGCGAAAAAGTTTTAGAAGCCCTTCAAGAGGAACTAAAAAAAGACCGAGCCAAAACAAACATTACGGGAATGTCTTCTCTTGGCCTTGTAGAAATGACGCGCAAAAGAGTTCGGCCGTCTCTGCTCAAAGCTCTTTGTGAGCCCTGTAGTTATTGTGATGGCAAAGGCTATATTAAGAACAAAAATACAATAAGTGCTGAAATTTTTAGGCAAATAGAGAGAGATTATTACACGCTTAAAAGCTCTTCAGATATGATCATTGTTCACTGTCACCCATCGGTTGCAGACTGGATCTATGATGAAGAGTCTATCCCATTGGAAGTACTAGAAAAAAAGATATCCAAGCGAGTCATGTTTAAGGTCCAACAAGAATTCCACGTCGAACAATTTGAAATAGAGATGTAAGTAGCCAATTTTGCTGAAACTCTCGTTGACAGAAGCCAATGCCGTGTGGCAATTTCAGCCCTCACTGCATAGAAAATTAGCTAAAGCCAGAATTAGGCTCAAGACAAGCTACTGAGAGGACACAAGTTATGTACGCAATTATTCAATCAGGAAACCGCCAATATCGCGCAGAAGCGGGCAAACTTTTAAGAGTTGAAAAACTCGATAAAAAATTGGGTGAACAATTTGACGTTGACCACGTGTTGTTTGTGGGCGGAGAAAAAGCCTCTGTTGGAACACCTCTTGTTAAGGGTGCCAAAGTTACAGTTGTCGTTACTCAGCAAACACGAGACAAAAAAGTTTTGGTCTTCAAAAAGAAGAGAAGACAGGGTTATAGAAGAACTCAGGGGCACAAGCAGCCTTATACAGAACTTTTTGTTCTTGCAATTTCTGCAAACGGAGAAATAGCAAAAGCAGAAAGTAAGCCAGTTGTTGTTGATCCCGTAAAAAAACAAGAGAGACTTGAAAAACATGCAGCTCTTCCAAAGGCTGAAAGAAAGGCCATTGCGGTTAAAAGAGCACAGAAGAAAGTTGCAAAAAAATCTGCTGGTCCTAAAAAGGCAAGCAAGAAAACAGCTGCAAAGAGAAAAGTCGTATAAAAAAAAACAGCAAAGAAAAAAGCGTAAGAGAGTTTTCAGGAGGAAGAAATGGCATCGAAGAAAGCCGGTGGTAGTACAAGAAACGGTCGCGACTCACAAAGTAAGCGGCTGGGCGTAAAAAGATTTGGCGGAGAAGCAGTAAACGCAGGAACAATTATTGTTCGCCAAAGAGGAACACAATTTCACATGGGAAGAAACGTTGGCATGGGTAAAGACTATACAATTTATGCTAAGGTTAACGGAACCGTGAAGTTTGAAAGAGTCGACAGAACAAAGACTCGTATTTCAATTATTCCTGCCTAAAAGGGGAAGTTTTTCCCCTTTGAGGACCTCGTGTGAAGTTTGTAGACGAAGCAATAATAACAGTAGAGTCGGGACACGGGGGAGCGGGCAAGGTCAGCTTTCGCCGAGAGAAGTTTGTTCCGCGTGGCGGACCAGACGGCGGCGATGGTGGGCGAGGAGGGCATGTTGTCGTTCGAGCCTCTCAACACCTTAATTCTCTTCTTAATTTAAAATATAAAAAAATCTATAAAGCAGCAGATGGTAACCCGGGAGAGGATTCTCTTTGTACGGGAACCGACGGCCAAGACCTTGTTATTGAAGTACCCATTGGGACGAGCATAAGGTTTCAAGATGGCTCGGGCGAGTTTGAACTTAAAACTCACGGACAAGAAGAGATTTTACTTCGCGGTGGACGAGGCGGAAAGGGCAATGCTTTTTTTAAAAACTCGGTGAATCAAGCCCCCACATATTCTCAACCTGGAGAAGACGGCGAACAAAAAGAAATTATCTTAGAATTAAAACTCTTGGCAGATGTGGGGATTATAGGATTCCCCAATGCAGGAAAATCAACCCTTATTTCAAAAATTTCAGCAGCACGTCCGAAGATAGCAGATTATCCCTTTACAACGCTGACGCCAAACTTAGGTGTTGTTCAAATGCCTGATCAATCTACATTTGTCGTAGCAGATATTCCAGGGCTTATTCCAGGAGCGCACGAGGGGGCGGGGCTTGGAATTAAGTTTTTAAAACATATTGAAAAGACAAAATGTTTTTTACATCTCATTGACGTCAGCATTATGAATGAACATCAGCCCATGGAAAGCTATAAACTGATCAACGCCGAATTAAAATCTTATGATGATATAAAAGATCTTGAGCGTCCGCTCAGCCAGAGACCACAAGTGATTGCTTTGAATAAAGTGGACATCGTAGAGCCAGAAAAACTTTTGGGCCTAAAAAAGAGTTTTGAAAAATTGGGGCACAAAGTATTTGTTATTTCTGGTCTTAGCGGTTTTGGTATAAAAGAACTTCTCTATACACTCAAAGAGATGATAATGGGAGAAAATTGAAATGAGTCATGAAAAAATAGGCATCTTTGGGGGCAGCTTTAACCCCGTTCATGTGGGCCATCTCAACAGCCTTCGAACTGTTATAGCAAAAAACAAACTAACAAAAATTTTTGTAATCCCCAATGCGCAAAATCCGCTTAAAGAAGGAGAAGTTGATACACCAACAGCAGAAGATCGAATTCAAATGCTAAAGCTTGCTCTTCAAGATGAAAAAAATGTGACCATTGATGATCAAGAAATCAAGCGTGGTGGCAAGAGCTATTCTTTTGAAACCATTCGACACTATTCATCTAAGCACGGTGCTGAAAACATTTATTTTATTATGGGGGCAGATTCTTTCTTAGAGCTAGATCAGTGGAAATTTTTTGAAGAAATTTTAAAAGAAACAAATCTTATTGTGACGACAAGGCCTGGCGCAGATCTTCCTTTTGAAAAGGAAGATTTTCCACTTGGGATTCAACCATTTATTAAAGCGATAGAGGCCAACGGAGTCATAAAATTAAAAACGGGAAGACAAATCATTTATACTCAGCTAGAGGATTTGAATATTTCAGCGACACATCTGAGGAAACGATTGCGGCTTTCAAAAAATGTGGATCAATTTCTTACTTACGAAGTTGAGCAGTACATTCGTGAAAAAGGACTTTACGCCCCACTCAAGATAAAAATTCCAAATTTTGAATCCTTTACCAAACAATGTGCACAAGTTTTATTTAACAAAAAAGCAATACGTCTTAAGGCTATTGATCTTCGCAAGCTTTCAGCGCCCAGTGAGTTTGCCATAATTTGTTCTGGAACGAGTACAAAGCAAACTTTGTCACTTGCTGAAAGTGTCATTTCTTGGGTTAAAGAAGAATATGGCGTGTTACCTATTAGTGTTGAAGGCGCTTCTGAGGGGCGCTGGGTCTTGGTCGACTTTGGCAGCCTCATCATTCATATTTTCTATGATTTTGTTCGTCAGGAATATCGTCTTGAAGATCTTTGGAAAGAGGGGTGCGATCTCAATCTCCAGGATCAAGAAGCCCCAGATAAGACAAAATGAAGATTGCTCTTTTTTATGTTGAATCTAGCCGAGAGGAATGGGCCACAAGGGCTCAGGAGATCTATCAAGAAAAGATCTCAAGATTTTGTAAGCTCGAAATAATAAAAACAAAGAGCCCAAGCGCAGAACGCAAGAATAAAGGTTATAAGATAGCAGAAGAATCTAAGCAGATTCTTTCTAAAATTAGAGAAGACGATTTTTTGATTTTAATGGATGAGCGGGGCAAAGCCTGCGATTCTTTGGAGTTTGCAGAGATTCTCAGAAGGCAAGAGGAACAACCCAAGCGTACGGTCTTTCTTATTGGCGGAGCCTTTGGAGTTAGCGAAGAGATTCAAAAAAGGGCCAACAAAAAAATTTCTTTGTCACCGATGGTTATGAATCACCATGTTGCATTGACGATGTTGTTGGAACAACTCTATCGTGGCTTTACAATCATCAAAAAAATCCCGTATCATAACGAATAAAAACGAGTTATTGTTTAACAAGATGACCCTCAATGACTTTTTTTATAAAGAGGTTTTGAAATGAATCGCGTATTGCTCATGATATTAGATGGATTTGGATATTCGGAATCGCAAAAACATAATGCCATTTTTTTAGCAAAACCTGAAACCTATAACAGACTTTGGAAAGAATACCCGCACGCTCTCATAAAAAATTCTGGTGAAGATGTTGGGTTACCAGAGGGCATCATGGGGAATTCTGAAGTTGGACATTTGAATCTTGGTGCAGGCCGAGTTGTTTATCAAGATTTAACAAAAATTAATAAATATCTTCGAGACAAAGGGTTTGAGAGCCTGCCAGATCTGCAACGAATTGCCAAAAATCCAAAGGGGGCCATACATCTTCTTGGCTTACTATCAGACGGGGGGGTTCATTCTCATATCGATCATCTCGTTGCCTTTTTAAAAGCTATACAAAAAATTGCAATGGATAAACCAGTTTTTATTCATGTAATTACGGATGGTCGAGATACCCCACCAAAAAGTGGGGTCGAGTATATTCAGGCACTTCAAAAAACTGTAGAAAATTATCCCAATGTGCAAATTGCAAGTGTTATGGGGCGGTTCTACGCCATGGATCGTGATAAAAGATGGGGGCGTGTTGAGCTTGCCTATAAAGCATTAACAGAGGATGGGCAATTTCCAGAGTTTGATAGCGCAGAAGATGCCATTTTAGATGCTTACGCAAACGAGGAAACCGATGAGTTTATAACTCCAAGGATCATTCGCGGCGGAGTTCGCATTACCAATCAAGATCAGGCACTTTTTTTTAATTTTAGAGCCGATCGTGCACGAGAAATTTCACAAGCATTGGCCGGGCCTGGATTCAAAGAATTTTCAACTCCTGTGAAAGTCGCAGCAGAAAATTGGATAACAATGACGCGTTATCAAAAAGACTTTCCTTTTCCCGTACTTTTTCAACCTCAGCAATTAACAAACATATTGGGAGAGATTGTTTCTAAAAAAGGTGAAAAACAATTGCGGGTTGCCGAAACCGAAAAGTATGCCCACGTCACATATTTTTTTAATGGAGGGGTTGAAAAACCTTTCGATGGAGAAGATCGCATCCTTGTTCCCTCTCCAAAAGATGTTAAAACCTATGATGAAAAACCCGAAATGAGTGCTTATGAAGTTACCAAAAATGTTTTAGAGGGTATGGATAAAGACTACCGACTTATTGTGGTGAATTTTGCAAATGGCGATATGGTTGGCCATACGGGAAACGAAAGGGCTGCCGTTGTCGCAGTGACAACTCTTGATAAGTGTTTAAAAGAAATTTATCAGAAAGCAAAAGAGAAAAATTTTGATATTCTTTTGACAGCAGATCACGGAAACTGCGAAGAAATGGTGGACGAGAAGACGGGAGAAGCAATGACCCAACATTCGATGAACCCTGTTCCTTGTTTGTTGATCTCTGAGCGATTTAAAAATGTCAAACTCGCCGATGGCGCTCTTTGCGATATTGCGCCGACAATTTTGAAAATATTGGGATGGGAACAGCCAAAAGAGATGGACGGAAAACCTCTTTTTTAATCCGAAAAACGAAGGCAAAAAAAGCGACATTTTAGAAAAACGGCACAAGCATATTGCAAGAAAAGTGATGAACATTTTTTCCTACATTCGTCACTGCGCATTTTGCCATAGAGCTACAATGGACAAAACAGACTTGTTTTGTGAAAATTGCTGGCAGAAGCTTGTTCGCCACAGAAGAAAAGCAACCTTTCCTCTTCTTATACAGGGGCAGAGGGTTTATCCGCTTTTTATTTGGTCAGAAGAAAATTTGATTTTAGAAAAGTTATTATATGCGCTAAAAGGAGGAGGCCTTTCTCTAGCCTTTGATCGCCTTGTAACACTCTTTCTTTTTGCTTATGGAGAGGAGTTTAAAAACTATTCAGATCTGGTCTTTGTTCCGGTTCCCCCGACTTTGTCTAAAAAATTTCAAGATCACGCCTATTGTTTGGCCGAAACCATGGCAAGAAAAACGCAAGGAGAAATAAAAGGTCTTTTAAAGTGGGTCAATAAAGAAACAAGCCAAAAGTGGTTGCGCAAAAAGGAACGATTAAATCTTAAAATGGAAAAGGTGAGTCCTATCAAAACATTAGAACAAAAAAGGATCATTATAATAGATGATGTTGTGACGACGGGGGCAACAATACGAGCCGCAAGTGAAGCCTTAGGAGAGTCGATAAATAAAGAAATTTGGTGTTTGGCGTATCGAATTTAGGGTACAATAAAAGGATATGCTGACATCTTTTTTAACGCCATTTTTTGTTGCCACAGTTGTCTTAGTTCCCCGACCGGGATCAGACGCAATACCTAAAAAAAAAGTTATTGTTGAGCAAGCATCTATCGACGAAGAAGAAAGTCTGGACATTGTCTTGAGACCGCAAGATTCCAAGGCGGAGGCAAAAAGAAAAACCAAATCAAACAAGAAAAAACACAAACTGCAAAGAACAGCACAAAATCGTGAGATTAATACCATAGAGACGGAACCCCTTCTTCAGAGAGTAGAAAAAAAATACAAAACGGGCTTTGTAAAAGTAAAACTAGAAAAAGAAGTCACCCAAGCAATCCTAGAAACGACAAAAACTTACAAGGGGCAAATGGCCCTTGGCCCATCAGGTCTGCTTAAAATGGATATAGAAACACCTCAAAAGTCGTCTCTGGTGGTAGATGGGAAAAATATATGGGTTATCGATTATCCTGTTGACGAAGCGCGAAATAAAGTGCAAATCCTACATGCAAAGGTTCAAAAAAAGAAGGGAAATCAAGCCTTTCTAGGAGATCTGCTCAGTGGAAGCGGATTACTGAAAAACTTTAAAGTTGAATCTCAGGCAGAAAAAAAAGATGAAACCACGTATAGACTTGTACCCAACAAAAAAGACTCTGATATCCAAAGAATCGAACTTAATGTGGCCACTCATGATGAACTCATCACAAGTCTTTCCTACTGGGATCAAATGGGGAATAAAACAGAACTTCGTTTCTCAAAGCAAGAATTTGAAGACAAAACTCCAGAAAATTATTTTCAGTATCAGCCCCCAGCAGGCGCCGACATCACCGAAATGTAAATCAAACAGGTAAAGGGATATGAAAGAAAACGTACAAGATTCTCAAAAGAGAAAAGTGCACTTTATTAGTTTGGGATGCCCCAAAAATTTAGTCGATACCGAAATTATGATGGGCTCTCTTTCAAAAGAAAACTATGAGGTGACAGACTCATCAGAAAAGGCAGAGGTTATTATCGTCAACACCTGTGGCTTTATTGACGAAGCCAAAAAAGAATCGATTTCGACAATTTTTGAAATGTCAAAAATGAAAGATGAGGGAAAGCTTAAGCAACTGGTTGTAGCGGGTTGTCTGACTCAACGATATAAAGAAGAGCTTGTCAAAGAATTGCCAGAGGCGGATGTTTTTGTTGGATCTGGTGAATTTCCCAATATAGCCAACATCTTAAAAGAAAATAGACAAGACAAAACAAAGAAAAGATTTTTTAATCTCCCAACATTTTTGCAACAAGAAGGAACTCCCAGGATTAACTCTCAGCTTCCGCACCGAGCCTATTTAAAAATTTCTGAGGGTTGTCTTAAGCGCTGTGCTTTTTGTGCTATCCCTAAAATTCGCGGTAACCTGCAATCTCGGGACATGGTTCATATTATTAACGAAGCAAAAAAATTGGCAGCAAACGGAGTCAAAGAAATCAACATTGTTTCTCACGATTTTACTGATTATGGATGGGATTTACGCAGAAACGACAGTACCAGAACAGAGTCGCCAGTAGAACTATTGCGACAAATTTCTGAGGTTTCAGGGCTTGAGTGGATTCGCGTTCTTTATCTTTATCCAGACGGAATTACAAAAGAGATGGTTCAGCTGATTAAAGAAAAAAAGAATCTTGTTAAATATTTTGATATGCCTCTTCAGCACATCAATAACGAAATGTTGAAGCGTATGAATCGCCGAATGACCAAGGAAGAAATTATTGAGATTCTGAATATGATTCGTACAGAAATTCCCGAGGCTGTTATTCGTACGCAATTTATTGTAGGCTTTCCTGGCGAAACCGAAGAACAATTTGAAGAGCTCTTAGCCTTTGTGAAGGAACAAAAATTTGATCGCGTGGGATGTTTTCAGTATTCAGCAGAGGAGGGTACGGCAGCCGTTCGCTATGAAGACCAAATTGATGATAAAATTAAAGAAGTTCGCTATCACAAAATCATGTCGGCACAGGTGCCGATTAGTAAAAGAAACCACAAAAAACTTGTCGGAACAATTCAAGACGTTGTTGTGGAAGGTGTTAGCGAAGAGTCAGAACTTTTACTTAAGGGACGCACATCTCAACAGGCGCCAGACATAGATGGCATTGTTTATATCAATGATGGAACAGCAAATGTGGGAGATCTTGTTAAGGTGAAGATTACAGAATCTATGGATTACGACCTTGTGGGGCATATCATTTCGACGTGAAGGATAGAAAATTTTTTAAACCTAGTGAACAAAAAGCTGTAGGATAAAAAAAACAACTGCCGAAAAAACAAAAAGCATTGTGAAGCCAGAAGAAAAAATCATTATGCGCCCTCATGATGTCGTAAAATATTGAAACTACAGAATCAGTTTGAGGAAATTTTTTTTTACTGTCAAGCCTACAAAAATTAGTGTCGTAAATAATAAATGTCGGGGTAGTTTCGGCCAAGCTCTCGATCATCAAGACCATAACCCACGACATATCGATCTTCGATAGTTTTACCAATATAGTCGGCCTGAATGTTGATGACTCGTCTTGCAGGCTTGTCCAAAAGGGTTACGATTTTAAGTGATGCGGGATTAGAAGAAAGAATGCGATTTTTTAAAAAACTCAGCTTTCTTCCGGCATCAATGACTTCTTCAACAATCAATACATGCTTGTCTTCGATTTGCAGAGAAATATCTTTATTGATCGTAATAATATATTCACCATCTGGGTCTTTTTGGCTAGAAAGTGAAACAAAATCAACCCTTTGAGCAAGGTTCATCTTTCTTGAGAGATCGGCAATAAAAGGAAGCGAGCCCTTTAAAACACCGATCAAAACAATGGGTTCTCCACGGTAATCACGTTCAATTTCTTCGGCGAGCCGACCAACGATTTCATCTATTTCATTGGCCCTTAAATATGGGATCATGTCGTCTTTTATTTGAGACATTTTAAAGCTCCTCTGACAATTCTCGGTCATTTTGGGTTGCAAGTTCTGTAAGCTGGGTTTCTCTAGCAAGCTGGAGGTAGTGTTGGGCTTCGTTGTGAGAAGGGTCTCGCAATAAGACCTTTTCCCATTCTTCCACGGCCTCAAAAACGCGATTCATCTGATAAAGGTACGAGCCAAGCTGTACTCGGGCGTCATTGTCTTGAGGGTATTCTCTCAAATAGGCCTGTAGCTCTTGAACAGAGCGCCCTATTTTATCCATTTTTGCAAAACACTGGGAAATTTTAAGAATCGTATCGCCGGGATGAGACATAAACTTTTTTGCTTTTAAAAACTGTTCCAGGGCTTCTTCGGCTCTTTCGATTTGAAGGTAAAGATCGCCAAGTTCGATATGTTTTTGATAAATCTTTTGTTCAAAAAAAGGATCGCTTTGTTTTTTTGTCTCTTCAAGTCTTTGCTGGGCAGAAAGAAAAACCTTTTTGGCTTCGTCGTAGCGGCCAATATCATTGAGAATGATAGAGAGTCCAACGCTTGCGTCGGTGTAAGAAGGGTCAATTTCGAGTGCCCTTTGAAAGGTTTTAATCGCCTTATTAAATTGTCCACGATCATAATAAATCGTGGCGAGCATTTGATAAACCTCTGGATTTTTATTATTTTTCAGAAGGTATTGTTGCAAGAGAGGTTCTGCAATTTGATATTCTCCCTCAACAAAACTCTCTCTGGCAGAATCTAAAATTTCAGTAGACTCAGTGAATGCCATATTTTTTCTCAATACTTTGAATTTGTTTTGCCTCTTTACTTGAGGCAAATTTTTGAGATAAAGAATTTAAGTATTCACGACCACGAGTAAATTCGCCAATTTCAAAGGCGCAAATTGCAGCACGAAGATGTGCCTTAGAGGAAAGATCCTGCGGAGCGGGCATATTCATAACACCTTCGTATCTGTGGAGCGCGCTGAGAAAAGCATCTCTCTTATAATAAAAGTCGGCGATATAGGTTTCTTTTTCGGCCAACATATTCTGGGCCATTTTTTTCTTATCTTGTGCGAGCGCTGCATATTTTGAAGAGCCGTACTTTGTAATCACAACGTCAAATTCTTTTATTGCTTGGTAGGCTTTTGAGAGATCCCGATCAATCGTAGAGGGGAGCTGATTGTAGTAGGAAAGGGCTAGTTGATAACTAGCATACGGAATTTGCTCATTGTTGGGATACAAGAATTTGTAATTAGAGTAGGCTGCAACAGCCGCCTGAAAATCTTCTTTTTTAAAATAAACATCAGCAATGCGGAGATCGCTTTCTTTGGCATACTGAGAGTATGGAAACTTATTTTTTATTTCGTCATATCTTCGAAGCGCTTCTTCGTATCGTTCATCGTCTTCGTAGGATTTAGCCTCCTTAAATGCTTTTTCTGCGGACTGAACATCAAGGTGATCTGTCGTAGAACAACCAATTAAAAAAAACGCAACAAAGAGAGAAAGAAATAAAGATTTCATGCGAGGTTGATCTTATAGGCGGGCGAGATTTGTTGTCAAATCTTATGCCCTAAATTTGATCAATTGATCATAAATAGTAAAGAAAATGAGCTTAAAAACACTGGCCACGGGAACAGCAATGATCATTCCCAAAACCCCCATGAGATGGGCGCCAATAATAAAAACAATAATAACGGAAGCAGGGTGAAGGTTCACGGTTTTTGCCACAACCAGGGGAATAACAAAAATAATATCGATAATTTGAGCAATAAGGTAAACAAGAGCCATCATCATAATAACCAAGGAGGGCTCTTGATTAACAAGAGCAATGATAAAGGCCGGGATAGCCCCGATAAAGGGACCAACATAGGGAATCAGATTCATGAGAACGGCAAAAAGGGCCAAAAAAATAGCGTAGGGAAAGTTCATAACAGAAAGACCAATCCAAACCACAATGCCAACAATGACAGCTTCTATAAGGCGAGCTCGAATAAACTCACCAATTTGTGCATTTATTTTGTAGCTCAGGCTGATGGCCATTTCAAAAATATTATTGGGAAAAATAGAAAGCAGCGACTTGGAGATCCCATGCCCATCTCTGAGGAGAAAATAACAAAAAAGAGGAGAAAGAAGACTTACGGTAAAGAGCTGTTGAGCAATTTTGGGTGCAGACTGAATAATATTGGTGACAGTTGCTTCTGTCAGCCGGGCTGCATTTTCGACCAAATTTATTTTTAGGACATACGGTGAGAACTCTCGAAATTTTTGTTCCCACTTGGTGATAAGAAGAGAAGCTCCTTCGATATACTTAGGGAGCTCATCTCGGAATTCTAGCGACTGTTGAATAATAAGGGGAATTGTAAAAACAATAAGAGCTGTCAGTAAAATTAAAAGACTTAAGAAAGGGATTAAAACGGCAAGGTTCTTGCTCAGCCCAATTCGCTCAAGATGGCGAACAAAGGGCGAAAGGAGATAGGTGCACGCAAAGGCCAAAACCAAAGAAATCAAAAGGTTTTCTACGGTGAAGACAATAATCAAAACAGCAAGCAGCGTTGCAGAGACTGTTAAAAGCCGGAGGTTGCGTTCCCGCCTGATTTGTAGACTAAGATTTTTCATCTGCTTTGCTGAGTCCCGAAAGAGTACTCATCTCTCGTCTGAGTTGTGAAATTTTATCTGTTGTAAGCTTAAGACGTCGACCGAGAACTTCTGCCAAGTTTGTTGTAATTTTAGCGCCAATGGCGGGGGCTGTTTGTAAAATGGCAGCAAGATCGGGCTTAAAAAATCCAATGAGGACGGAGTCTTCTGTGGCAATGGCGTTGGCAGTTCTTTTTCCGTTTTCTTCAACGAGAGAAAGTTCTCCAAAAAAGTCGCCACGCTTGAGATTGGTAATAACCGAGGTTTCTCCGTCTGGTTCGACAACGGTAATTTCCACGCTACCTCGTGCGATAATATACATTCCAATTCCAATCTCGCCCTGTTTAAATATGGCCTCACTCATGCGATAGTGTCTTTCGTGCACAAGATCTTCAACGACTCGCAGCTCTCTTTTGGTTAGACGACTAAAAAGCTTGCTCTGGCTTAAAACAGAAATAGTTCTTTGTGTGGCATCTTCTTTTTTAAAAAGATTGTCCCATAATAAATTCATCATAAATGATTTTCCGTTGTTATATAAAAAGAGGAACCCAAAACCCATCCCATGCGACCAGAGGGGTCTTCGACCTTATACCAATCACCGCGCTTTTCGGTTAAAAGAAGTTCTGTTCCCTCTGGAATATCAAAAACAGAAGCATTTTCTTCTCCGGGTCCTGTTTTTGCCTGCACACCACTCGTGATAATAGTAGCCCTTGTTTGTATCATGTTGGAAACAACAACAAGAGAGATCAAGAGAGCAAGGATCATTGCAATTCCATAAGCGGGAATAGAAAGTGAAAACGCAGGGGCGGGATCATCTTGAAGAAAGGCCTTCTTTTTTAACGCAAGATAGCGAAACAGCTTTCGAAAAAACAGAACAACAAACAACAGCAAAATCGGCCAAGCAAAATTAATGGAAACCTTATTTGAAATAAGATTCATTATCCAAACAAGAGAGGAATCTTCTCCTAAGCTAGCTCGAGAAGTCGGCATTTTGTCTTGAGCAAAGCTCAGGGCTTTTTTTGCATCAGATAAGGACGGATCTATAAATAGCGCCTTGCGCCAGAGAGCTAGGGCAAGACCAACCTTGCCACGATTATATTCCGTAAGGCCAAGATTATAGAGAAGGTAGCTATTTTGAGGGTTTTCTTCAACGGCAGAAGCAAGAGCTGTCTGAGCCGCATCAAAATTGCCACTCTGGTAATTTTTAAAAACAGTGTTAAGATCAACGTTTGCAGCAAAGCAATAGACCGTGAAAAACAGTGATAGGATGCTCGTGTAGATGGTCTTATTCATAGGTTTATTATATTATTATCAATGTTAGAAAAATGGTAACAAAAAAGGATTTCAAATGAAAGACGCACTTTTAGGACAGCAGCTTCGCCACTCAGAAAAAATAGAAAAGCTTTTGAATCAGGCCGTAGAAGAAATCATAAGCCTTGGGGGTCAGATTGATGGAGTTCGAGATCCCATGGCGTCTCTTGCC
The DNA here is from genome assembly GCA_039810365.1 of Bdellovibrionales bacterium. Lineage (GTDB taxonomy): Bacteria > Bdellovibrionota > Bdellovibrionia > Bdellovibrionales > JAEYZS01 > JAEYZS01. The sequence goes on from JBDHWX010000026.1 coordinate 13,456, forward strand.
GATTCAGCTAAAAAAACGGTAGAAAGCGCAAATCAGCTGCGGGGTCGACCACTTTTTTTTCCCTATGTGGGTTCTGGAATTGGTCGCGGACCTTATGTCGAAGTTGAAGATGGTAGTGTAAAACTTGATCTTATTAACGGCATTGGAATTCATCTTATGGGTCACTCCCATCCAAAGGTCATAAAGGCAACTCTTCGCGGAGCCTTAAGTGATATTGTGATGCAGGGACATCTACAGCCCAACCGCGAGTACGTTGAGTTTTCAAAAATGATAACGGGCCTGGCCTCAAAAAACTCACGCCTAAAATATGCATGGCTGACAACAAGCGGAACAAGCGCTAACGAAAATGCACTTAAAATTGCTAGACAAAAAAACTCTCCGGCAAGATTCATCATTGGTGTAAAAGATGCTTTTGCCGGGCGTTCAACCATGATGGCAGAACTCACAGATAACCCGGCCTACCGACAAGGTTTACCCGAGTATCATGAAATGGCCGAGGTTCTGGCGCCGCTGTATGAGAAAGAACTTCATAAATTAGGCGCTATT
>JBDHWX010000027.1:0-13980 GCA_039810365.1 Bdellovibrionales bacterium
CCGACTGCTTTAGCGATACCCGCAATAACTTCAATATCTGCTTTTGTATCAAAAATTCTTGCCAGTGGCGTTTCTGGATATATTTGCAAAAAGGGATTTGTGCAGGAGCCTGTCATATCCACAACTTTTGTTTCAGGCCAGCTGTCCACTGCAAAAACAATATCTGCATACTCACAAGATTGAGTCCACCACCAGTCAGCATACATGATCATCTCAGTTTTAGGTAAAGTGTTCACAACAACATCATAGTGCCATTTGCTATTCCCCAACGATGAGTTGGAGTTGCTATTCCACATAATTTTTGTTGGTGCAGGCATATGGCTCGGTGGTGTGAACATTTTATTTCCAACTTTAAGTGGTCTTTGCCCATAATTAAAAAAGTGAAGAGAATCATAGTGCATATACTTTTTAACTTTTGGTTTTCCACCTTTTGACAAATTCAAATTAAACGGATCCTCAAAAGCGTAAAGAGGAATTCCCCCAATCATTGAGGCTCTATAGTTTCCCGCATAGCTTCCAACATTGCCCCCAAGAAAACCGACGTTTCTTGTTAAGGCCGCAACAAGAAAAATGGCACGATCCTTTAGGTCTGCATTAAAAAATTGATTAGGTCCCATGCCAACAGCAAATAATGTTTTTTCTTTATTTGCTGCGATCATTTCTGCAAGTCTTATAATTCCCTTGATTGGACATCCCGTAATATCTTGGGTCTTTTCTGGCGTAAAATTTTTATTCAAGTATTTCAAAAGCAGGTGAAAGCTTGTCTTCACTTTTACAGATTTTCCATTTACAAGTTTAACAGTTGTTGTTACATCAAGTTTTGGTTCGATCCCCGCTCTTTCCATATTTGGACCAAATTCATCTCGCGTTACAACTTTCAAACTTCCACTTTTGTCTTGAACCATATATGGTTCAAAATCTTGTCTCATTTCTTCAGATGCATACTGCCTTTCCTGTCTGAGGCTCGGCTCTGCTTTTTCACCCTTCTTTAAAAATTTAATAGAAGCAAGCTCTAGCGATTTATAATCCTTATAAATATCAGAAGGTCTCAGTGGCTGAAGATTATCCATACGAATAAGAAAAGGGAGATCCGTATTTTTTGAAATCCACTCTTTGTCATATAGATTTTTACTTATCAAAACTTGTGCAAGACCTAAAGCCAATGCAGGATCTGTTCCTGGTTTTATAATTAAAACATCATCTGATTTAGAAGCTGTTGCACTATATTCAACCGTTACAGCAACAACTTTTGCCCCCTTAAGCCTTGCCTCTGTCATCCAATGTGAATCTGGCATTTTTGTTGTAATCCAGTTCATTCCCCATGGAATAATGAGATTGGCATACTCAGTAGAAAATAAATCAAAATCATTTGTTTGAACGCCCGTTACCATTGGATGACCTGGTGGTAAATCCGTATGCCAAGTGTAAGAGTCAAGACCTCTGGCGGATACGGCATGCTCCGGACTCACTCCTCTCAACTTTACATCCATCAGCGCCAATTGATTAGCAAATCGATACATCCCAAAAAGTCGTGTTGCTCCTAAATATGCCATACTACCGCGAAATTTAAATGTAGAAAGTCCGGAACCCTCCATAGTTTCGATCATTTCTTTTTCGTAGCCTTGGGCAAGTAGTCTCTTAGCCCCAGCCTCTCCATTATAAGTCTTAGCAATATTCTCCATTGCTTTTGCTGTTATTTTAAAAATTTCATCCCATGATGTACGAAGCCACTTGTCTTTTCCTCTTTGAAAATATTTGGGATCAGGTTTTCCCGTCTGACTGTCTCTTGGAAATCCATCTTCTACCCATTTTTTAAAACCTACTCGAACCATGGGAGCTTTAACTCTTCGATCTCCATAAACCCTGCGTACAAGGGCAATACCCTTTTGGCATATACGAGGATCCCACCTATGAGAAGATTGATTCTCATAAAGATCTTGAGCCTTTCCATAGCCATAAGATGGACCAATTCTTATTAAAACTCCGTTTTTCATATGAGCTTTTAAGAGACAATTATGGGTATCATTGGGAGCACATAAAAAATGAAAACTTTTATCAACATGAAATAGATTTCGGTAAACACTCTCCCAATCTCGATTAGGGTAATACGCCAGTGGATTTTCTATATCCATTGGCTTAAAATATCTTAAAGGACCCGCAAATACTCGAGAAGCAGTTAAAAACGTAAATCCCGCTGCCGATCCTTTTAAAAAATCTCTTCTATTGAGTTTTTTTTTATTTTCTCCCATGTCTATCCTCCGCTAATCTGTAAATTTGGCCAGAAAAAAAAGAAAGAACCGATTCTTCAGGCCATGTCTTATTTATATTAGTTATTATTGAACCATCTGCACCCATAGAGATATCCTGGATTTGATGCGTTTCTAAATTAAGAAGCTGCAAACCCTGTGCTAACGATTTCATCAAAAATTTTTTATCACCTAATTTAATTACCGTCTCAGTTCCTACTGGAAAAGAACCCACACGACCCAAATTATAAATCTCTTGCTGAGGAGCTTTTTCTTCTTCCTTTAACTTCGGCACAAAGCCTTTTAAAAATTCCCTTCTCGACAAACTCATGCTCTCTCTCCATAAACTGCAACAGGACTCGCATCTTGCAACTGAACGGCAGGAAACTTATCTTTTACTGATGATTCAAGAATATTTCGATAAATGGACCCCGTTGCACCACAGATTAAATTTTCTTTAGATTCCATTTTATAAAATAAATTTTGCTCAGTTTGTCCCAGAAATTTCAATTTGATCTTATATTCTAGGAATTTATTTTCGATAACTAACAAAGTCTCTAGCATGTCTTTAGAAATTTTTCCCCAACGGTAAGGAGACGACCAAATCGCATCTGTCAGATTTTTTTCTTCTTGATAAAATATATCAATACAACTATCACCCCCTGAATTGAACGAAGCATGACGTACAAATCCGACGTCTTCACTCAAACCAAGCACAAGACCATCAATGGCCTCTCTCCAATATAGGCAAACTCGCCCCCCATACAACTTTCCGTCTTGACATCCGAATCTTGTTAAAACGTCAGCCGTTTTTCGAAGATCCCAACCGCCCATTAGACATGGAGAGCCCAAATTCTGAAAATAAATTGAAATATCACTTCTCTCCCAAACAATAGAATATTTTTTTTGATAGCCTATACCGAGAGTTCTAGAATTTAAAAAAATCTTTTTTATTAGAGAGTCAAACTCTGTTTCTGATAGAATTGAAATCTGCTTAAAAAACTCAAACTCGGTTTGAAAAGTAGTGAGTGTCCGTATTGCTGACAGACGAGACTTCTCCCACCTCTGACGTAAATCAAAAATTGTATTCGACAATTTTTGATTCATGTGACCTTCAGAAGTAAAATCGGAGCTCATTTTTTCTCCTACATGCAATGACTTCTGTGAGGATAAGTTTCCGTTAAAAAATTACCTATGATCTAGATCATCAGAACCCACTCTTTTGCGCTGTGTAACAGCTAATATCTCAAAATCTTGAATTGCCAATTTGGAACCATTAAGCAAATAAAATAAAAAACCTAGCCTATAGTAAGGCCGTGTTTAATAAATGTAGATTAAAATTGAGATACCACCTTTTCTTTTTATGATGAGAATAGTCAAAAGTAACATCCAAAATTCGGGAGAACCACATGATAAAATTGCTTTTTTTAATTCTTATTTCGATCAATCTGCATGCCGATGAAATGTTCCTCTCACCGGGCCTTTATCAGGGGGATATGCAAATTTTTAAAGACGGCAAATTCCATGACCCCATGGCAGAACTTAAAAAACAAATGAAAGAAAACCCACAGCTTGCCAAAATGATGGGGAACATCCAAACCCCAGGACACTCCGTCGGAGGATTGCCAGCTTATTGCCTCACCGCCGAAGACCTTAAGGGAAATTTAGAAGGCTTTGTAAATAAGTATGAAAACAAAAACAACAAAAATAATTGTCAGAGTACAATTAACTCGAGATCAAAAACAGAGATCAAAGGATCTATAAGTTGTGCCAATGGTGACAAAGGAACTTACACAATTAAAATTATCAGTTCTAAAAAATATGAAATGGAAATGAATGGTGATTTTAATGGAAAAAAAGATACCCACTTTAAATTAACAGGAACAAAAATAAAAGACAAATGCTAGGCCCTACAGTCTAAACCTTTTAGACTAGGGCAACATCTCATTTATGAATATCGTCTTTTTTTTTATTTTCGAATCATCATCTTATAAACACAGGGGACAACAACCAACGTAAAAAGTGTTGAAATCGTTATTCCGCCAATGACCGTTAATGCCATGGGGATACGGGACTCTGCTCCTGGTCCAAGAGCAAGTGCTGCAGGAATCGCTCCCACAATTGTTGCAAGTGATGTCATAAGAATAGGACGCAATCTAAGAGGAGAAGCTGCTTTAATGGCATCTTCGACATTCATCTTCTCGTCATTTTTCTTTTTATTTGTAAAATCAACTAGCATAATGGAATTTTTTAAGACAAGTCCTAAAATAAGTAAAATACCAATCATGCTATAGATATTAAGTGATTGTCTAAATACAAGAAGGGCTAAAAATGCACCTGATAAACTAAATGGAATCGCAAGTAAAATAATGAGCGGTTGCAAAAAGCTATTGAACTGAGATGCGAGCAACATATATGTGACCATCACACCTAAAAACATGGCAAGCATTAGACTAGAAAAAGTTTCCTGAAAGGCCTGTGCACTCCCACTTAATTTAATAAAATATCCTTGTGGTAAGGTCGGCTCAAGACTCTTGATATAATCAAGCGCTTGCTCTTGTGAATATCCATGAGCAATATTGGCCGTCATAATAATAGCTCTTTGCAAGTCCTCACGATCTATTTGTTGTAAAATTTTAGTATCCTTAAGTGAAATCAACTCTGATAAAGGAATCAACTCGCCACGATTATTTCGAACATAAAGACGATTAATATCCTCCTGTTTTGCTCGCTCCTCTTTGACCATACGAACTCGAATATCATAACGATAAGACTTTTCTGTATAACGACCAACGACGACACCTCCGATAAGAGCTCGGATCACTTGATTCACATCCGTAATACTAACTCCCCGAAGTGCGCACGCTTGACGATCTGGTATCACCTGAATCTCTGGAAGGCCCGCACGATAACTGGTGTCGACATCTGTCATCATCTTTGAGTCAGTCATTTTTTGTTTAAATTCTTCTGAAAGCTTTGCCAACACATCGTAATCAGGCCCCTGAATATTAAACTCCACCGGAAAACCTCGCCCGGTAGAAAAACCTCGCGACGAATTATCTTGAACAAAAACACTGACTCCTTGAATTTTTTTTAACTCAGCCCTTAAGGCATTTGCAATTTCTCTTTGCCCTAACTTTCTTTTATCTTGAAGGGTTACAAAAACACGTCCTGTATTAACAGGATCACCGCCAACAAATCCAAAATATTCCTTGATATCTTTGTTAGCCATTAACAAATCTTCTACTTCTTTAAATTTTTCATCCATATATTGAATCGAAACTCCAATTGGGGCTCGCATAGAAAGCATCACCCGTCCGACATCTTGATAAGGTGTAAATTCTTTAGGAACAAATTTAATTAAAAATAGTGATAAGACAAATAAAACAAATGCCACCAATACAACAAACACAGGCTTTCTCAAAACACTGTCTAAGGTTTTTGAATAAAGACCCAAAAGAGGATGCATAATCTTTTCAAACAATGGAACGTGGTTTGCGTCAGTTTTTCGTTTTGATAAAGCCTTAAACTGAGAATACCTCATGGGAGTCAACGTTAAGGCCTCAATCATTGAAAGAAAAACAGCTGCACTCAGAGTTAAACCAAATTGTGCAAGGTACTTTCCAATAACTCCTGTGACATAAGCAACAGGTGTAAAGATGGCAAGCAGAGAAAGTGTCGTTGCAATAACTGCAAAAACTATTTCATTACCGCCCTCAATAGAAGCAAGGATTGGTTTTTTTCCCATAAGCTCATGTCGAGAGATGTTTTCGTGAATCATAATGGCATCATCGACGACAATTCCTACAGCCATTGATAATCCCAAAAGAGTAAATGTATTTAAAGTATAATGAAGTCCATGAATAAAAAGAAATGATCCAATAATCGCTGTTGGAATAGCCAAGACAACGTTGATAGTTGCTGCCATTGAACCTAAAAAAATCAAACAAACTATAGAAGTTAAAATTGCTGAAAAGAAGAGCGTAAAAAGAAGTTCATGAACTGACTCCTCAATATACGTTGTTGTATCAAAGGCAATTTTCATATTGAGAGTATCTTTGTACTCTTCTTGAAGCCTCTTTAATTTTTCTTTCACAGCATAAGCTACAGCAACAGCATTGACCCCTCTTTGTTTTTTTATTCCAAGACCAATGGACACCTTTCCGTTTGAGCGAGACACAAAACGATCATCTTGCAAGCCCATGGCAACAGTGGCCACATCCGACATATGAAGCAATCGGTAGTTAGGGCTTCCTCCTCTTCTTAATATCGGCAACTTTAAAAAATCTTCAATCGATCGAACCTCACCATATGTGCGTACGTTGAGTTCTTCTTTTTCATTTTCAATTTTACCCGCTGGTAATTCTTGATGCTCAGACTGAATGCTTTGTAAAACGTCATTAGCAGAGAGATCATACTTTTCCAACTTCTTGGAATCGATCCAAACACGAAGATTCGGCTCTCGATAGCCTCCTAGAAAAATATCTGCAACCCCATCGACCGTAGAAAAAAGCGGTTTCAGTTGATCTCGCACAATACCCATAAGTTGATAACGGCTGAGCTTATCTGATGTAATCCCAATAAACATAATGGGGGAATCCTCAGGATTCGTTTTGCGAATGATCGCGGGATCTGAATCATCGGGTAGCATTTTTTGTATACGAGAAATTGTTGCTTGAATATCCTGAACTGCAACATCGATATTTTTGTCGATATCAAATTCTGCCGTAATCGAAGCACTATCTGAAGTTGAAGAAGATGAAATTCTTTTTATCCCCTCAACTCCCGAAATAGCGCTTTCAACAGGATAAGCAATTTCGATTTCATTAAGCTCTGGAGAAGATCCAATACGAGAAATGCTAATACTGACTGTCGGAAAGTCGACATCCGGAAATTCGCTGATACCAATTCTTTGATAAGAAAAAAGGCCAAAAAAGATAAGTCCAACCATGATCATCCATGTAAGGACATGGCGCTTTATAAAAAACTCCGTAAAACTCATAGCCCCTTTTCTCCTATGAGTTTAGCCAAAGAAAGCTCACTCATTTTCATTTGAAAATATGTATTGTCGAGATTTTTCTTTGTCGTCAAATATGTATTAAGTGCCGTCAATAAATCTAAATTCGATATAAGACCAAGCTCATAATCACGATTAGAAACTCGATAGTTTCTTTCTGCAATTTTAATAGAATTTGCATAGGTCTTATAAAACTCAATCCACTTTGAAAGCTGTGCGTATTCGTTACGAACAGAGGTATCAAGGCTCGTTTGGAGCAAGTTTAATTTTGATTTTTCCGTTAGTTTTTTCATAGCTGCAGCATCTGCTTGAGCTGAAATTCCCCCGCCCTCAAATAAAGGAAGAGTTAAAGTAACACCTCCCGAATACTGTGTCCCACGTGTTGTGTAACTAATATCACCTTTGCTTGCCGCCAAACTCAAATCGACCGATGGCAGATGCTGGGCCGAGGCTATAGATTCTGTTTTTTCTGAAATATAAACATTCTTTTGTTGAATCTGTAGATCCAAGGAATTCTTAGATTTTTCAATGTAAAACGAAAGAGGTTTTAATGATGGTATGACCAAGCTGATCTTAATTTTAGAATTTGCAGGAAGATTTGTTAAGTTTGAAAATCTCTGTCTTTCATTTTCAAGATCCGTTTTTGCCTGTCTTAACTCTACGGCAATATCATTACTTTGTAATTGATTTGTGAGAAGATCTGTTTCCCTGGACTTTCCAATCTTAACTCGGCGTTTTAAAATATCGACTCTCTTGCTGCTGTTACGGTTAACTTCATTAAGAATGTCTAAACTTCCTTCAAGAATCTGAATATGATAATAACTTTGAGCAACATCACTATAAAGATTAAGATCGTTTTGCTTGGTCATAAGTCGAGACGTTTCACGAGAGGCCTTCTCCCTATCAATTGCAGAAAGAATACCGCCATGAAATAACGGCTGCTTTAAAACCAAAGAACCAAGTTTTGCAGAATCTTGAGTTCTAAGATTTGTATCATCATTATAAAGACGATACTTGTTATAGGTACCGACTGCAGATATCTGTGGAAACAAATTTGACTTTGATACTTGGTATTGAGCCTCTGCATATTCTTCAATACCAGTATTTTGATTGGAATAATCATTCTTTTTGAGTGCAGAACGATAGGCCTCTTCTAAAGAAACTTCTTGTGCATTGGTTTGAGCAAAAAATAAGCAAATAACAAGTATCAACTTCATACAATAATACTTATTAGACTAAGTATTATTTGATATTGAAGCAATGAAAGATCCCTTTGATACGCCGAGCAATACTTTAATACGCAGGTATTATTTCACATCAAAGTTGTCATCAAAAATCTTATCATCTTTGAGTTCTATTTTTTGCACAGATTTTTCTAAAAGATTTAATTTATCTTGAACAAAGGCCATTGTCCCATTTTCTCTTTCTACATAACAGCCCATTGTGTAGTTTTCTAAAATTTTAAGATTTTCTTTTCTTTCATTTTCTAAAACGCGAGAAAGCTGCAAGGTTTTTCCTAGGCCCAAGTTGATTGCAAGACTCTCTGGTACATCGTGTTCTGCCTCTTTGCGTATATAAGAAAAAGTTGTCTTTGTAGGTCTATCAACCTTACCCTGAATCAACTGATTTGCACATGTCGATTCTTTAACATTAAATTCTATGACATTTTGATTTTTTAGAACTTCATAAGTCCCAGACTCTATCTCTTTTTGCCCATTCAAATTCGTACTGTTTTGTGATTTTGATATCCGCAATTCTTCATTTTTAAATTCAAAGATATAAGTTTCCTGAGCCTTAATTAAACCTGTTGTAATTTCTGTTTTTCCCACCCACATACCATCTAAAGACTTATCATAATTTTTATTGTTACAAGCCAGAAGAGATATGGCAGCTACAACACATAAGCCAAGCATCACAATTATTTTTGATCTCTTAGATTGTGATGTATTCTTGAACGTTTTATCTTGCAGAAGATTAATTCTTATCATGACACATTTTCTCCTGGCATATTACCAATTCTTACATTACTGATTTGGACTATCTTGAAAAATAATATCATCTTGAGCGTGTTGAGTTTTATCAGCACCCTCTGAGGTAGCGGCACTCTCTTTTTGTTCTTTTTCTTGAGATGCCACTTCTGTGGCTGCAGCAGTAAGATCGAGCGAATCCTCTTTTCCACTAAATGTTATATCGATAATAGACTTTATGAGTCCTTCTAAATTCTTTGAGTCTGACTTTTTATCAACATGACAAACAAGATTTGTCTTTTGGTTTCTGATACTAAAACTTTCAAGGGGTGTCGCTTCTGATGCAATATCAGATGATAACTCTTTATAGATAGAATCTTTTTTTGCATTGTCTTTGATCAGGAGAAATTTTTCTGTAGGTAAAAGTTCATTTTCTAAATTTGCATCATCAATGACGGCACAAGAAATTTCTGATCTTAAATTACTACCTCCTACTGCAACCTTCGTTAAAATCAATTGAGGATTCATCTTTTTTATCAATCCAGACTCTGTTGACTCTATGATTTGCAAGGCTTCTTTTAATGCCTCAGACAAATGTTTATTTATTTTTTTTACGGCGTTAAACGTAAAAGAGCCCACACCGTCATTTGATTGCCAAACTGATTTTTCGGCTTCAAACGTTTTTGTGAGAAGCTTTTGTAACTGAGAGTCTTGCGTACATAGTGTTTTTTCAATTTCACATTTCATAGAAAGAGAAATATTTAACTTGAGATTAGAACTATCAATCAAAATTTGATCACCTTGGATTTGAACTGTCTCGTTTTGTAAATTACCTTTAATTTCCTGAGTCTCCGGGTCTAGTTTGATCGCGGTAGAGGTTTGTGTTTTTGACTTATCTAGAGCTTCTCTTTCTGATTTAAAATCTTCAGGCTTCGCCTGCATACTTCCATCTTCAATACGATAAAGGTTACCTTTATCATCTGTAAAGCGAATGGCTTTTTGTGTATTTCTTGCTCCAACTGTTGATTTTTTATGAGATGACTGTCCACAGGCTACAAAAATTGATGTCGTCAGCAAACAAGCCATATAGAAATAAGAATTTTTCATAAAACACCTCTTCCACTTGTATAAAAAGCAAAAGGTGTTCCAACAACAACAGATACTCTAAAGTCGGTTTAATTTTATTTGAGCTTTATAAAGAGTGATTACAACAATCTAACAACAGTTTTTTTACTAAATTCCAATTGGCTGTTAGATTTTTAACCCACGTTAGACCTAAATTGTCACAGCCTAGCCCCCCCCAACTCTTGGATCAGAGCCCAGATTTTTGATAAATCTAATTCTAATAACCGTTTCTAATTCTTAAATAACTCTGGATACTATGACTATTGCCCATTTATAATCTGAAATATTAAATAGGATAGGATACGCCTAATTTCTAAAACTAAATAGAACGTCTATATTTTCCTCCCACCTCATAAAGAGCATGGGAAAGTTGTCCCAGAGAACAATACCGAGCAGCCGTCATAAGAACAGCAAAAATGTTATCTCCACGAAGAGCCGACTCACGAAGATTTTGCAAATACTTTTCTGAATTATCTGAATTTTCTTTTTGATATTTTTGCAAATTATGAAGCTGTTGTTCTTTTTCTTCTTTTGTTGCTCGTGCCAGTTCAATTTTGGGATGACGATAATTTTCTTCTAAAGTTTTGGGATCAATATATGTGTTAACTCCAATAATAGGAAGTTTTCCAGAGTGCTTCAAGGTCTCATAATAAAAGGATTCATCTTGGATCTTTCCACGCTGATACTGAGTCTCCATGGCTCCCAAAACCCCACCTCTTTCATTAAGGTTTAAAAACTCCTCAAGAACTGCCTCTTCCACTAAATCAGTAAGTTCTTCAAAAAAGTAGGAGCCTTGTAAATTATTTTCACTCATAGCGGGCCCAAACTCACGATTGATAATCATTTGAATTGCCATGGCCCTTCGAACACTTTCTTCTGTTGGTGTTGTAATAGCCTCATCATAGGCATTGGTATGAAGAGAGTTACAATTATCGTAAATCGCAATTAAAGCCTGAAGCGTTGTCCTAATATCATTAAATGCAATTTCTTGTGCGTGAAGCGATCTACCAGATGTTTGAATATGATATTTTAATTTTTGTGAACGCTCGTTGGCATAATAAAGATCCCGCATGGCAATAGCCCAAATACGACGAGCCACTCGTCCTATCACTGAATATTCTGGATCCAAACCATTGCTAAAAAAGAAAGAAAGGTTGGGTGCAAAATCATCAATCTTCATTCCGCGAGACAAATAGTATTCAACAAAAGTAAATCCATTAGCCAACGTAAATGCAAGTTGACTAATGGGATTAGCTCCAGCCTCTGCAATGTGATAGCCAGAAATACTCACCGAATAAAAGTTACGAACTTGTTTTTGAATAAAGTATTCTTGAATATCTCCCATCATTTTAAGAGCAAAATCGGTCGAAAAAATACACGTGTTTTGTGCCTGATCCTCTTTTAAAATATCTGCTTGAACTGTTCCACGAACAGTTCTTAAAGTTTCATCTTGAACCTTTTCAAATTCTTCTTCTTTAAGTTTTCTCCCCAACTCTTTTTCTTTTTTTAAAACTTGTTGATCTATAGCTGCATTCATAAAGAAAGCTAAAATAATGGGAGCTGGTCCATTGATTGTCATACTCACAGATGTTGTTGGTGAACAAAGATCAAACCCATCTAAAAGCTTTTTCATATCGTTGAGCGTACAAATGCTCACGCCACTTTCGCCCACTTTACCGTAAATATCAGGCCTTGTATGGGGATCTTCTCCATAAAGAGTCACACTATCAAAGGCAACTGATAGTCTTTTTGCCTCATCGTTTTTAGAAAGATAGTGAAAGCGTTTGTTAGTTCTTTCTGGACTTCCTTCGCCTGCAAATTGTCTTTTGGGATCTTCATTTTCTCTTTTTAAAGGAAATACTCCTGATGTGTAAGGAAATGTCCCTGGAACATTTTCAAGTTTTAAGTACTGAAATCTCTCTCCCCAATCCTGATATTGGGGCAAGGAAACACGTCTAACCTTAAGACCACTTAGGGTCGTTTTCGTTAAGGGTTGCGATATTTTTTTACCACGGACTTCATAGCAAAATTCATCACCAGAATAACTTTTTTCTAGCGATTCCCAATCTTGAACCTTCTTAAGATCCTCTATATTAACTTGCTTAGTTTTTTCTAAAATCTTTTCTTCAATTTGCTTTTTAAATTCTGGCAGTTCTTTTTTTGTTTTTTCAAGTGCATAAATCTCACTTATGATCTTGGCATCTTCCCTAGCCTTTTTCTTATAACTTCGAACCTGACCTACAATCTGTGAGAGATAACTGTTTCTTTCTGTTGGAATTAAAATTTGCTTTTGAACAGATCTTAAAGATTTTTTTTGCTCTTCATTTAAAGAAAACTCAGGATGCCCTTTGTGAGTAACAGCTTCTGCTATTGTAAAAAATAACTGATTCACACCCAAATCATTAAACTGTGAAGCCTGGGTTAAATATATCGGCAAATCCTCATCGTCTCCGTCATGAAACTTTTTACGAGATCTTCGATACTGTTTTCGGACATGCCTGAGAGCATCTTGAGAGCCTTTGCGATCCGATTTATTAATGGCAATGATATCGGCAAGATCAATCATATCAATTTTTTCAAGTTGTGATTGGGCCCCATACTCAGAAGTCATAACGTAAAGAGAAATATCTGCTATTTCAGAAATGGCACCATCGGATTGTCCAATTCCTGATGTTTCTGCGATAATCAAATCAAATTGTTCTGATTTTTTAGCGTAATCTAATATAAGAGGAAGAGTGTCAGAAATTTCTCGTCCCGAGCCACGAGAGGCAACAGATCTCATAAAAGCTTTGCCACTTTCCAGAGAATTCATACGGATACGGTCACCTAAAAGGGCACCACCTGTTTTTCTTTTCGTAGGATCAACACAAAAAATTCCAACTCGAGAATTTTTAAAACAATAAATCCAACGCTGAACAACTTCATCAATAAGACTTGATTTGCCAGCCCCCCCTGTTCCTGTTATTCCAAGCACAACAGGTTTTTTTGAAGTTTTAGCAGGAATTTTAAAAGGACTCTCTTTTTTATTTTCTTGAGCTAAAAAAGCAATCCCCAGATTTCTTTCGTAAAATAATTTTTGAATAAGAGGATCTTTGGTCTCCTGGGGTTGAAATTTTTGATATTTTTCTAAAATATTAAAGTCACAACCTTTTACAACAATATCAATCATACCAGAAAGACCAAGTTTTCTACCATCATCGGTATGAAAAATATGAGTGATTCCATAATCCATAAGCTCTTTTTGCTCTTCGGGAACAATAACCCCTCCGCCGCCGCCATAGATTTTAACGTAGGAAGCCCCTGCATGTTCTAAAAGGTCTTTGGCATATTTAAAAAATTCCATATGGCCGCCCTGATAGGAGCTAATGCAAATCCCTTGAGCTGCTTCTTGAAGAGCTGCTCTTACAATTTCTTGCACCGATCGATTATGCCCAAGGTGAATCACCTCGCAACCTGCATCCTGAAGCATACGGCGAATGATGTTGATAGATGAATCATGACCATCAAATAAAGAACCCGCAGTCACAATACGAATAGGATTTTGAGATTTATACGCCATGTGAAATAATTTAATGTTTTTAATGGCTTAAGATCAATTGTTAATGTGTTATTGACGCCTGTTGTC
>JBDHWX010000028.1:0-13885 GCA_039810365.1 Bdellovibrionales bacterium
GCGCGACACCCTGAACGCGTTCAAGTCCCATAAGATCGACATACTGATAGGAACCCAGATGATCGCCAAAGGCCTTGATTTTCCAAAGTTGACACTCGTAGGAATTTTGCTGGCCGATATTGGCTTTAGTATTCCAGATTTTCGCTCGGCAGAAAAAAGCTTTCAGCTCTTAACTCAGGTGAGTGGGCGGCCTGGTCGTCACACCCAAAATGGTGAGGTTATCATTCAAACTTTTAATCCCGAGTATTCCCCTCTTCTGTTTGCCAAGACCTCTGATTATATCGGCTTTGCTAAAGAAGAACTTCTTGCAAGAAAAGATCTTTATTATCCTCCATTTGGAAAGCTTGCGAGTATACGAATTTATTCCAACAACTCCGAAAATCTTAAAAATTATTGTGCGCGCGTGCTTCTCTTTGCAGAAAAGTTACAAGAAAGAACCCCACAAATTCAGGTCCTTGGTCCTGCTCCAGCACCAATTTACAGACTCAAAAATAAATTTCGATATCATATGTTACTAAAATCTTCTCAGCAAAGTATGGCCAGATATTTTTATCAAACTCTTTGCTCAAAACTTTCTCCACCCAAGGGGGTCCAAATTTCCCTCGACGTTGATCCGCAAAGTACTTTTTAGATCAAAGGCCTGATAAGAAAAACTCTATAAATTCCGATTCTTAAACGAAGGAATAGATTTATCTTTATGTCAGATTCGTCTGCTGCCAAAAAATTATTTCCATGCCCAAAGTGTAAGGGCGAGGTGGAAGACCTTTTAAAGGTCGACGCCGGGATGAAGCTTGCCCTTGAGCAAAGTGGAAACAAGGAAAAAGTCTTTGTGCAGGTTTGTCCAACTTGTTACACCGAACTCAGCACCCTTGTTGCACAGGGAGCGCGCTTGCGTGCACAAAAAAATAAATCTGAATTTAATAAAAAAACCCTATGGAAAAATCGCGTCACTTTTCTTAAGCAGGCACGCAATCTTATGTCAATCCGCGCCTATCCTGAGTCGGCAAAAATGTACGAAAAATATGTTCAAAGTGTGGCTATCGGTTTTGAACAGAAGCCAACTGAGCTAACACCAGATCTATTCAAAGATCCGCGACATCGAAAAGAGCTAACGATTATCACTTATGTTTTCTGGGATCTTTTTAAAATCTACGACGTCAGTGAAAAGTCTGCAGACAAGCAAGCCTTTTTTGCAAAAAAGCTTGTGGAGTTCGCTCTTTCTAATCCCAATATTCAGTCCGATATTGCTCGCAAGCTAAAAAACTTTTCTCGCTTTTCTCGAAACAGACCTCTCACCAACAACACATTAAAAGAGGTGGATAAAACTTTAGTGCGCTGTTTTATTGCAACGGCAGCTTTCAGCGGGCATGAAGCCGTTGAGGTAAAAATTCTTTGTGCCTTTCGAGATCAGATTTTAATCAAATCATTTTTAGGGAGGATTTTTATCCAAACCTACTACTTTATTTCTCCATCGATCGCAAGAAAGCTCGATATTTTCCCCTCTGTAAAAAGCCCCATTCGTTATATTTTGCGCAAAATTGCAATGCGTCTTAATCAAATCTTTCAACTGCTTTAGTTTTCTTTTTAAAATTTTCTGTGCATAATAAAACCTCTAGAACGTTCTTTTATAAGAACTCAAAACACGGAGAACACTTTGTTTGATTTTGTAATTTATGGCGCCTCGCTTGAAGGCCTTCTTGTTGCCCAATATCTTCAGAACAAAGGGCTCAATGTTCTCGTGCTCGAGCCCTCTGCCAAAGTGGGGGATATTTTTGCCCCAGTTTGTTTTCGAGAGACCTGTGTTGTGAACCTTTTTTCAACTCTTATGCAAAAAGAGATGGCTTCTTTACCGCGGCCCTTTGAAACACAAAATATTTCTCTAATGCCTTTGACTTTTGAAAAAGGACACCTGGAGCCCTTTGTAGGCTTTGGAGAAAGCGCGCCCCAATATGTGGAGTATCTTTCTCCCTGGACTCAGGGTCAAACCCTGGATCTCGATCCAAGCCTTTGCTCATTTTTGAAAGCGATTCCAGAATCAGGTTTAGCCATTCGATTTCAAACAACGATAACTTCACTTACTATTTCTAGCGAAAAAATTTCAGAAGTTATCATCAATGATAAGGAGAAAATTTTTGCAAAAAACTTTATCTTTGCCCTTCATCCCAACCAAATTTTAGATCTCATCCAGGGTCACGTCCACTCATCAAAAATACTTACTCAACTCTCAAAAACTCAAAGTTGGGCGGCCATTCAGTTAAGCCTTGTTCACGCAAAACCCGTTACTGATAACGATCAAATTCACATTCTCTATGGAACACAAAAAAACCCCGTTATAAGTCTTGGTCGGTTCAAGAATACAACCTCACAATGGATGAGCTTTCTGCCTTCAGATGAACAAGATATTCACGAACAAGGTGTTGTTGCCTTAAAAGAAATGAAAAGACAGATTCGCAGAGCTTATCCCAATGCCTTTGATCAAATTTCTTTTGAAAAAATATCTCTTCTTGGACAGATTTTTGGACACATCGATTTAAAAACAAAGACGCCGTGGCAGATTGGCGGCTTAAAAAATCTTCTTCTTTGCTCGAGAAGCCTGATTGCATCGCCTTCACCAATCATGAACTCTTTTCATGCCTATCAAAATGCCATCGACATCTTAGAAAAAGCCTTTTTGCAAACAGTAGAAAGCCAAACAGAGGCACAAAATAACGAGATTAACGCGGCGCCCTAAGTGCTCCCACGTTGCCCTATAAGCCCCTCTTATGTTACACCTTTTCCACTAAAAACTTATTTTGTGGCAACACAAAATCTAAACTAACAGCTTTTGATATCTTGGTGATTTCTCTGGACGAAGCCCCATAGAAATTGTTTTCAAAAGCGAGGTTAAACCAGGAGGACACATGGCTCAAATTACTATTAAAGAAATGCTTTCTTGTGGAGTGCATTTCGGACATCAGACCCACAGATGGAATCCAAAAATGAAAAATTATGTTTTTGGAACACGTTCTGGAATTCATATCATTGACTTACAAAAATCAGTTGTGATGGCACAACGTGCGGCTGACTTTGTCAAAAGTATCGCTGCCAATGGTGGGCGCATCATTTTTGTAGGCACAAAAAAGCAGGCCGCCACAACCGTAAAAGAGGCTGCAGAAAAATGCGGGCAATATTATATTACAAAGCGCTGGCTTGGCGGAACCCTCACCAATTACGTAACAATCAAAGCTAGCATTGATCGCCTCAGAAAACTCGATGCCATGAAAGAAAAGGGCGACTACGCTCTTTATAGCAAAAAAGAGCAGTCTCAAATGGACAAAGAGTACACACGCCTCATCGATTATCTTGAGGGAATTCGCGAAATGAAGGATCTTCCAAAGGCTCTTTTTATTGTAGATCTTAAAAAAGAACATATCGCCGTTCACGAAGCAAGGGTGTTGGGAATTCCTGTTGTTGGTATTGCCGATACAAACGCAGATCCTGATGTTATCGAATACCCAATTCCCGGAAACGACGATGCCATCCGTTCGATTCAACTTTTTTCAAATTTAATTGCGGACAGCTATCTTGAGGGTGCAAAAACTTATCAGGATAAATTACGTAGCCAAACAGATAAGTCTGAAGAAAGCGAACAAGCTGCGGCCGCAGTTTCTGCTGCAAAGGCTATCGAAAAACAGGGCGCAAGAAAACTTGTTGCTGTTGGAACCGCCGATGATGTGGAAATCGCTGCAGAGTTAGAACAACAAGTCGCTCAAGAAACTGTTGAAGCAGAAGACGGAGAATAAGATGACAATTAGTGCAAATTCTGTAAAAGAACTTAGAGAAAGAACCGGCGCCGGCATGATGGATTGTAAAAAGGCCCTTGAAGAAAATCAGGGTGATTTTGAAAAGTCCATTGATTGGCTCAGACAAAAGGGGCTTTCAAAGGCCGCAAAAAAAGCTGGCAGAGTTGCCGCCGAAGGCTCTATTACTTCTTATATTCATGGCGAGGGTCGCATTGGAGTTCTTCTTGAAGTGAACTCCGAAACTGATTTTGCTGCCAAAAACGAAAAATTCAGTCAATTTTCAAAAGACGTTGCTATGCATATTGCAGCCATGAATCCTCTTTATGTTTCGGCTCAAGAGATTCCAAAAGAACATATCGAACACGAAAGATCTGTTTTAAAAGCTAAAGCTCTCGAAGACGGAAAAAAAGCGGACTTTGTAGATAAGATCGTGGATGGACAAATTAACAAGTGGTGTTCTGAAATTTGTTTGCTTGACCAAAAATTTGTTAAAAATCCAGACCAATCTATTCAGCAGCTGTTAACGGAACTTGTTGCAACAATTGGTGAAAATATCGTCATTCGTAGATTCGCTCGTTACGAACTTGGAGAAGGTATTCAAAAAGACAATAAAGACTTTGCTCAAGAAGTTGCAGAACAGTTGAAAGGATAATATT
The DNA here is from genome assembly GCA_039810365.1 of Bdellovibrionales bacterium. Taxonomy (GTDB): domain Bacteria; phylum Bdellovibrionota; class Bdellovibrionia; order Bdellovibrionales; family JAEYZS01; genus JAEYZS01. Next base: position 4,439 of record JBDHWX010000028.1, read on the forward strand.
TTGGCACGCACTGCTTTTAAAAGAGTTCTTCTCAAGCTCAGTGGTGAAGCCCTTGCGGGATCTCAGGGATACGGCATTCACCCTGAGACGATTCAGCAAATCGCGCAAGACATTGCCGAGGCATACGCCTCTGGTGTTGAAATGGGAATCGTGATTGGCGGCGGAAACATCTTTCGTGGTGTTGCGGCTTCTGCCCACGGAATGGATCGAGCAAGCTCTGATTATATGGGAATGCTTGCAACGTGCATAAACGCCCTTGCCCTTCAAGACGCTCTTGAAAAAGCAAATGTCGATACACGAGTGCAAACTGCTATTGAAATGGCCGAAATTGCAGAGCCATACATTCGCAGAAAAGCCATTCGGCATTTAGAAAAAAAGCGTATTGTGATTTTTGCCGCGGGAACCGGGAATCCCTTTTTTACAACTGATACAGCTGCTGCCCTGCGAGCCATGGAAATCGGGGCCGAAGTTATCTTTAAAGCAACAAAGGTCAATGGCATCTATGATAAAGACCCCGTTAAGCATCAAGATGCTGTGATGTGGAATGAACTAACCTATATCGACGTCTTAAACCGACACCTTCAGGTTATGGATTCTACCGCAATTAGCCTCTGTATGGACAACAAGCTTCCAATTCTAACTTTTAATCTTTTCACTCACGGCAACATTTTGCGTGCCGTTCAGGGTGAAAAAATTGGAACACTCATTAAATAAAGGAATTGCTATGTCGACAAATCAAATCAAAGCAAAAACAGACGATCATATGAAAAAATCTTTAGAGGCTTTGAAGAGCGCTCTCAGTAAAGTCCGCACGGGAAAAGCCCACACCTCTATGCTCGATTCCATTCGAGTTAATTATTATGGGAACATGACCCCATTATCTCAGGTTGCCGCTCTTAGTTGCCCAGATGCAAAAACATTTATGATTGCTCCCTGGGAAGTCAACATGCTCAAAGAAATTGAAACCTCTATTATTAAAAGCGATATTGGTATGACCCCCATCAATGACGGAAAAAAAATTCTCCTTAAACTACCAGAGTTGACAGAGCAAAGAAGAAAAGATCTTGTAAAACAAATCGGAAAACTTATTGAAGATGCTAAGGTCGCTGTTCGTATGGCAAGGCGAGATGCCAATGAAGAGATTAAAGTTGCACAAAAAAATAAAACGATGAGCGAAGATGAAAGCAAAAAATCTCAAGACGAGGTTCAAAAGCTTACGGATGATTTTATTTCAAAAATTGATCAAATCGCACAAGATAAAGAAAAAGAGCTCATGAGTATCTAAGGAGCCTTTTTGAACAAGCTTCAGCACATTGCAATTATAATGGACGGAAATGGGCGCTGGGCAAGTGCCCGAAACAAGAGTCGTACGTTTGGACACGTGCGTGGCGTTCGTGTTGCAAAAAAAATTATTTCTTTTTCCCAAGAAATTAAAATTTCGTATCTCACCCTTTATGCTTTTAGTTCAGAAAACTGGATGCGTCCTCAAACAGAGGTGCAGCTTCTTATGAAGCTTCTTTATAAATATCTTGTGCGTGAGCGTGAGCATCTCAAAAAAGAGAATATCTGTTTTAAGGTTCTCGGACAAATTGAGCGCCTTCCACAAGAGATCGTAAAAGAAATTGTTAAGACTGTTGAAGAAACTTCTCAAAACACCGGTATGGTTTTAACCCTTGCGTTGAGTTACAGCGGGCGAGAGGATATCCTGCAGGCGGCAAAAAAAATTATTGAAATCGTCCAGCTTGAAAAACTTTCTCCCGCTGAACTTGATGAAAATATTTTTTCTCAATATCTCGAAACCTCTAGCTTGCCAGATCCAGATCTGGTCATTCGAACAAGTGGCGAACAAAGGCTGTCCAACTTCTTGCTCTGGCAATCGGCTTACTCTGAGCTCTATTTTACAAATACCTTGTGGCCTGATTTTACAAAAGATGATCTTCTCCTTGCTATTGACGAATACCACAAGAGAGAAAGGCGATTCGGAAAAGTTATTCAACCCGCGGCAGACAAATTATGAATCATACCATTAAAAGAACCTTCACTGCCCTTGCTCTCCTTTTGATTGTTCTGCTTACTTTTTATTCTGGAAAAACTTACTTTATCTATCTTGTGCATCTCTTTATTTTTTTGCTCGAACTTGAATTTGCTCTCTTGATTTTTCGACAAAAAATGCCGGTTTTGGTCTTTCCCTTTATTCTGCACTCATTTTTTCTTTCGTATATTTTTATATATCTCTCCATTTTCTTTTTCCCCGCTCTTCTTATTTCTTTTGTATTCAGCCTTGCGATTATTCTTATTGCCTATCGAAACAAAGATCTTCACGAAATATTTTCTTCTGCCTCCGCATATACTTTGGGCATTTTATATGTGGGGCTTTTGCCTTCTCTGGTCATCAAACTTTTAATTCTGAGTCGTGGTACAAACTGGCTTTTACTTTGTTTGGTTGTTGTTTTTTCTGGCGATATTGCCGCCTATTTCATCGGACGAGCATGCGGAAAAAGAAAGCTTATGTCTGCTGTTTCCCCCAGCAAGACTCGAGAGGGGGCCATCGGTGGTTTTATTGTTGCCACTTTATTGGGAACCGCTTTTGGTTATTTTGCTCTTTCTTATGTTTCAACAGGACTTCTCATTTTGGCCTGCGCAACGTCTAGTCTTTTGGCTCAAAGTGGAGACCTCTTTGAGTCTCTAATAAAACGCGTTGCGGCCCGCAAAGACTCTGGTTTTCTTTTACCCGGTCATGGGGGCTTTTTAGATCGATTTGATGGCGTTTTGTTTGCTTTGCCAATATTTTATGCCATAGCGCTTTGGTCTTAGTCTTTTTCAAAAATTGAAATTTGATTGCTCCAACATACAATCAACTCTAAAATAATGAGAAGTTGGTTCTCTCTTAAAGAAGGTGTTCATGGAACTTATTATTGGTTATATTCATCAAGGTTTTATTTTTGTTCTTTCTCTTGTTATCCTCTTGGGTCTTCTTATTTTTGTGCACGAACTCGGGCATTTTTTGGTGGCAAAATATTTTGGTGTGCGCGTTGAAACCTTTAGTCTTGGCTTTGGAAAAAAGATTTTAAAATATAAACGTGGTGACACCGAATATTGCATCTCTGTTATTCCTTTTGGCGGATATGTTAAAATGTTTGGTGACGATCCCACCGCAGAAGTCCCTGAATCTGAAAAGAAATTTGCATTTAATCATAAACCCGTGGGCCCAAGGATTGCCGTAGTTCTTGCAGGTCCCCTCATGAATTTCTTTTTTGCTATTCTTCTTTTTGCTGTCATTGCCGTTGTTGGAGAGGAAACAATTCTTCCAAACCTTGGCGATATCGCTCCTTCTTCTTATGCCTATAACTCTGGTTTTCGAACGGGCGATAAAATATTAAAAATAAACAATAGGGCTGTTGTGAGTTGGGATGATGTGCAATCCCTTATTGAGGCTCATAAAGATACGGTTCTTAACTTTGATATTTCAAGAGAAGGGCAGCCTCTTCAACTCTCCGTCAAAACGCAAGAAGCACCCAACAAAAATATCTTAGCCTCAGATGCGCTGGTTGGAGATATCGGCGGGCTTAGCTTTACTTCAACAGCTTCAACAATTGCAACAACAAGTCCATCTTCTGCTGCATTCAAAGCAGGGCTTCGCCTGGGCGATCGCATTGTTGCCGTAGATGGTATTAAAACAGATAGCTTTTCTTCTGTTCTTTCGACAATACAACAAACACAAAAAGAAAACATCACGCTTTCTCTTCAGCCAGCAGATGAGAAAAAGCCAATCTATACTGTCGATATAAGCAAAACCTCAAACAATGCCTATGAATTATTAAAATCTTTTGGAATAGAATCTTCTGAACTCTATATAGCAAAAGTTGCAGAAGATTCTCCCGCACAAAAGGCAGGGCTAATTGAGGGGGATAAGATTGTTTCTATTAACGATACGCTCCTCAACTCATGGCAGGAGATTGTTTCAACTGTTCAAAGTTTTCACGAGGGGGCTGCACCATTTAAAGTCGCCATTGCTCGTAATGGCGAAGTAAAAAATGTAGAAATTACTCCGACTCTCACAGAGCAGCCAACCGCAACGGGAAAAGATAAAAAGGTTTATGCTCTTGGCATCGTAACGGCTATGCAAATCGCTGCTCCCAATACTTTTTTACTTAAAACAAAAAACCCTCTCCGTGCTGCCTATAATGGTATTGTAAAGGCTCTTTTTTGGACAAAGGCTACCGGACTTAGCTTTTTAAGACTGATACAAAATAAGGTTTCTCCAAAATCTATTGGTGGACCCATTATGATTGGTCAGCTTGCTTCTAAAACTTTTCAAATCGGATTAAGCCCCTTTTTAAAAATCATGGCGATTATTTCTATCAATCTGTTTGTTCTTAACTTATTTCCAGTTCCAATTCTCGATGGTGGCCATCTTTTATTTTATATTATTGAGATTATACAGGGCGCTCCGCTTTCTGTACGAAAAATGGAAATTGCTCAACGGGTTGGCTTTGTTATTTTAATTTCTCTCATGATTCTTGCAATTTTTAACGATGTTGTGCGCTCTTTTCAATAAGGCCACATTACAAGAGTGTTAATTTGATTATTCTGGGATTAGACACAAGTCATAAAACGGGATCTCTTTGTCTTGCTCAAGACTCCCATGTCTTATTTGAAAAAACATGGGAAAACGAAAAGTCCCACGCCGAATTTATAACTGAATTCACAAATGAGGCTCTTTCTTCTGCCCGTGTCTCGGCAGATAAAATTGATCTATATGCTGTAAACGTTGGGCCCGGGAGCTTTACCGGAATTCGAATTTCTATTAACCTTGTCAAAACTTTTGCTTACGTCAATTTGCGCCCTATTTTTATCCAAAATTCTCTTGAACTCCTCGCAGCAGAGGCAAGTGTTGATGCACATTCTCTTTATATTGCTATCAATGCTCACTCGGGCCTTTGTTATTCTCAAGAGTTTACAAATCAAAATTCAAAATGGGTCCCCCAACAACCCATAAGGGTTGAGCCCTTCGAAGCTATCATACCCAAACTTTCTCAACCCCATACTTTGTTTTGTGGAGATGCTTTTGAATTCTATCAAAACAAAATCCCTCACCAAGCACAGATTCATCACCCAAAAATATCGTCTCTTTATCCGCGAGCCACAGTGCTCGCTCAGCTTGCATTTCTAGAATCAGAAGATACTTCAAAAATACGCCAATGGAATACCATTGAGCCTTTTTATCTGCGCCCATCTGCTCCCGAAGAAAAGTTGCAGAAACAAAAAAATCGCCCCTAGACAAAGGTATGAATAGAAAACTAGACCCTTTTAACCATACAAAGTTGTTGTTTTCATTCTAGACTTTGATGTTAAAATAGAGGTGTGGTTGTGACGTCTAACACGTCAAAATCGTGTCAACAGCTGGAGTTGTTATGAATCATCGACTTGATTTGCAATATTATGAAATATTAGGACTCGACACATCTTCGACTCTTGATGAGGTCGAGGCCGCATATCAAAGAGCCTGCGAAGTCTACTCTGAAGCAAACCCAGAGTTTGCAACCTCCTTTCGGCCAGAGGAAGCCCAAGAGCTTCGAGGCTGGGTAGAAGAAGCGTATCAAGAACTTTGTAAAAAATTAAAAAATCAAAACGCTTTTGTGCAAGTGTCAGCTCCATCTCACGAACCCCAGATTTTTCAATTTGAAAAAGATGCGTTAACCGAAAATGATCTTGTTCCAGAATTTGAACACGAACTCTATTCTTCTTCTTTTTATGACGGAATGATCATCAAAAAAATTCGCTTAAAAAAGAATATCTCTTTAAATTATATCGCCAATAAAACGTGCATTGGTGTTCATCATCTTATTGCGATTGAGGCAAATGACTTTGACTCCCTCCCTGCGGCCGTTTTTGTTCGTAGTTATGTAAAACAAATCGCTCAAATCCTTGGCCTTAATGCGGGAGAAGTTAGCGACTCTTATATGCGTCTCTATCGAGATTCCCATGAGGGAAACTAATTTTCAGATTGATCAACAGTTTGAACTAAGAATAGACGAAACCAATTGCAATCAACGTATTGATCGCGTCCTTTCATCTCACCCACTTATCTCTTCGCGAACGCGGGCGGCAACACTTATCGAAAAAAAACTCGTTCTTTTAAATGGAAAACCCATTAAGGCTTCTCAAAAAACATCTGTTGGAGAAAGGTTTATTGTCTGTATTCCTAAAATCGAAAACGAAGAATCTCTTGAGCCATACAATATTGATCTTGAAATTCAATACGAAGATAAAGACCTTCTTGTTGTTAATAAGCCCGCAGGTCTTGTCGTGCACCCCGCACATGGACATTATAAAGAAACTCTCGTGAATGCACTTTTGCACCACACGCACGATCTCTCAATGGGATTTTCTGAAAATAGACCTGGCATTGTTCATCGAATCGATAAAGAAACCAGTGGTCTTTTGGTTGTCGCTAAAAATAATTTTGCGCATGAATTTCTTGCTCAACAGTTTCAAGAGCGAACAATACATCGAAAATACTGGGCCATTGTTTACGGTCATATACGAGAAGACCAAGGAAGAATTGAAAGTTTCATTGCAAGACATCCTCAAGACAGAAAAAAATTTTCCTCTAGGGTATCTGCTGGAAAAATTGCGATTACTAATTTTAAAAAAATTCAAGAATCCCCACGGGGGTTTTCACTTTTAGAACTTAAACTCGAAACCGGCAGAACACATCAAATCCGTGTACACTTAGCCGATAAGGGGTTTCCTATTGTCGCAGACAATCTTTATGGTGCCCTCAGGCGCACAAAACTTGTTGAATCTCTCTCCTTACAAAAAATTATTCTCTCACTGTCAAGAATTGCCCTACACGCAAAAGAACTTGGTTTTATACATCCACAGACTCGAGAGAAACTTTTTTTTTCTTCTGCCATCCCAAAAGATTTACGGCTATTAATGGACGAGCTCGGCTTTCATGAATAATACAAAACTCTTGCCTTTCATCCAAAACGGTAAAGCTCTCGGGCAATTCTACGAAGATGATTTTATTTATTTATTCTTTGGAAATTTTTATTTCCAAAAAGAACATTTTCTTCTTTTTCCAAACATTCAGTTTCAAACAATACATCAAATTCATAGCAATCAAGCTGTTTTTATAGAAAAACTCTATGAACAACTCCCATCTGCAGATGCACATTATACAAACAAGAAGTCCTTGGCTCTTGCCATACAAACGGCAGACTGCTTGCCCATTCTCTCGTTTGATGTCTCTCGACAATGGATACTGGCAATTCATGCCGGATGGAGGGGGGTTGAGAATCACATTCTCGCTCGAGCTATAGAGAAAGTTGGACGATCCTCAAATTCAAGCCAATACTCTTTTTTTGTTGGGCCCCATATACAGCAACAGAGCTTTGAAGTTCAAAAAGATGTAGCAGATCTTTTAAAGAAATGCAGTGATGCCAATGAATCTTCTTTTCAATATCATATTGTTCGAGATCGCTATTTTGTAAACCTTAAAGAAATTGTTTGTAATCAAATTCAACAGTTGCCCATAAAAACAGATCTTATGTTTTTTTCTGAAATTGATACTATGAAAAATCCAGAATACGCCTCATTTCGGAGGCTTCAGAGTTCTTGCCGCAACTGGAGCTTTATTTATCTCAAATAGCTTATTCGCTTAACCAAACAACACGGTCATCTCTTTGGCGTGGTGCCTTGGGAGGATTATGATCTGGCCAACCCATAACAAGGGCACACAAAAGTTCAAGGCTTGCCCCCTCTGGAAGCTTTACTTTATGAATATCAAGAAATTTATTAACATCGTCCTTAATCTCTAGTGGGGCTCCCATGGGACAAGTACCAAGCCCCTCAGAAATTGCAGCAAGAATCATGTTTTGTACCGACATATAAACACTACCAATACTGGTATGATAGCGTTCTTCGTCATCAAGAACGGCATAACAAAAAATAATCACAGGAGCGTCGCCCAAAGTAAAAAAGAATCTTTCGGTAAAAGTATAAAGAGACGGTTTAAGTCTTTTTTGCAGAATATCTTTTATCCCCAGCCAACTTTTTTGCGAGTACTTCAAATACTCGTCTCGTTTTTTGCCTGTGACCACAAAGTATCGCCAATTTTGTCTGTTCTTGCCCGATGGCGCATGCATTCCCGCATTTAAAATACGTTCGATCATATCTTTTGGAATAGGATCCGATTTATACTTTCGAATAGATTTTCTTGATTCTATGAGTTCATATAATTCACCAGACTTCATAAAAACTCCATTGTGATTTTTTCTCTCTCATTCTAATATAGAGGCTATATGAATCCTACCTCTTTTCGTCTTCTTTGGCGAGATCACAAAAAGTTTATTGGTTTTTCCTTAATGGCGGTTCTTCTTTTAACGATCGCGCTTTTTATGAGCTCTCGTATTCTTTCGCCAGAGTCCTCTTCAAGAAAAATTTTATCATCTCTTTATATTTCGATATCTCCAGATCAAAATGAAAAGCTTCAGGTTCTAAAGGTGTTACAAAATCATAATATTTTTGTAGAGATTTATTCTCTTTCAGATCAGGGAAGTTTTTCTCTCATATCTCGAATTGATACACACAATAAATATGATGGCTACTTTTTACTTGGAGGGAATGCCACAAACCTTGCCTATATTAATCCTCTGCATTTCAATGATTTTAAAATCCTTGTTCCTGGCTTTGATCAAAATCTAATCGCATATTTAAATGTTATTGAATATGATCCTTTGCAAAAAAGTTTTACACTTTTAACAAAACTCCCAACAATTCAGAAGTAAAGTTTCCTAGACCTTCGTCCGAAAAAGACTTGTTATGAAAAGACAAGTTATACATATTTCACTTTTTACATTTTTAGCTCTTCTCTTCATATCTTTTCAGAATTTTTCAAAACTCCAAAAAATATTACCAAACTCTCCAGCAAATGAAGGCCTTCTCCTATCACAAGATCAGCTTGATGACATATTAGATACCAGACTTAAGTCCCTTGCTCTTGCCTCAGAAAACAATTATCTCGTTAAAAAATGCTTTGAAACGCGGGTTTCTTGTGTGGGAAATCGAAAGTATCATAAATGTCTTGCCGACAAAGTTCAAATTTACTCAAAGTGTACAAAGATTTCTGTTGATGATGTTCTTGGGGAAGGTTTAAAAAATCAACTTACTCTTTAGTTGCATTTGGGATCTTCATATTGCGCCAACTTTTTCCGTCTCTTGATTTTTTATCTTTTTGGTATTTGATCACGGCCTCTTGGTGGCCTTGATAATCTTTAGAAAAATGATGGCGCCCCTCGTTCATACTAACAAAATATAAAAAATCTGTTTTCGCTGGTTTTAATACTGCCTCAACAGAAGCCCTGCCGGGATTGGCAATCGGTCCAACGGGTAAAGCTGCTATAACATAAGTGTTGTAGGGAGTTGGAGATAAAATATCTG
>JBDHWX010000029.1:0-13865 GCA_039810365.1 Bdellovibrionales bacterium
TGGAATCCCTCCTCGTTTGGAAAAGTGTAAACTATGTCTCCGGTATAATCTGTAAAGGATGTCTCAGGAACGACACAGGAAGGACATAACTAAAATATTAAGGGTGCTTCAATTTTTTTTGGAAGCTTCCAGGCAACAAAATCAGGATTCAAAAATTCTAATGAAACAGCCCTTAAAGCGATGCCCTCCGGCCAGATGGTTGTTGCGCCATAAAGTTCATCACCTAAAATGGGAAAGCCTGCCTTTGAAAGTTCATAGCGTAACTGGTGTGGCCTGCCCGTCAAAGGTGATAGCTCCCACAAATAACAAGTATCCTTTTTTTGAATGAGTTGAGCTTCTGTAAGACTTTCTTGGCCAAAGGGTTTTTCGTAGACTCTTTTCTTTCCACGCACCAAATGACTTTTCCAAATTATCTTTTGATTCATCTGAGGATCTTCGCCAGATTTTTTATGTGTTAAAGCATGATATACTTTCTTTATCTGTCTATGCTGAAACCAATAATTAGAGACCCTATGGGCCTCTTGAGAAAGTGCAAATAAAACAAGCCCCGAGACACCGTAATCTAAACGATGAATGGGGAATACCTTTTTCTGTAACAGTTCTTGTAACTGCAAGCCTAAGACGGGACGCTCATCTTGCTTCCCCATTCGACTTGGTACACTTAAAAAAAGAGAGGGCTTATCAACAGCCACAAAATGATCGTTCTGAAAGAAAATGTTGAGTGTTTTTTGAAATGTTATCACTCTAGTCGTTTTGTTTTACAGGTTGATTGAAAAGCGATTTTAAGTAATGAATCATCTCTTTTGAGGACCAATTCACTGAACCAGAAATTTTTCTTAATAATATTCTCTTATTATCAAGTACATAGGATTCTGGAAGTTTATAAGTACCAAGGCTTCTTGCTAATTGAAAATCAGGATCTTTAAGAAGAAAAATATTCGCATTTGCTGTATTGTAAGATTTTAAAAACTCTTTCATTTGATCTTCATCTGTATCTAAAGAAACAGCTACAAGAGCCACTTGCCCCTTAAAGCTTTGAACCATCTTGATTAAAGACGGAAACTCTTCGACACAAGGACCACACCACGAAGCCCAAAAATTTAAAATAACAATAGGGTTTGAAACACTTGAAAAATGAAATTCTTGGTTACTAATGGTCTGGGAAGTAAATTCTTTTAGCCCGTCGCTCTTCATTTTTTCAAAGAGTTCAATTTGCTGATCAATTTGAGATTCTTGTAATGATTCACTTATAAACGCACGATAGATAAAATAAAAAACGCCCACAACAACAATTACGAAAATCAAAGGTGCTATTTTCTTGTTTTTCATGGGCGCTTAAAAATAGACTCTTTCGAATCTATTCGTTTACTCTTCTTTTTTAGCTTTTTTTGCCGGGGCTTTTTTCTTTGCTTTCGTTGTTGATTCTTTACCCTTTGAAGCTTTTTTTGCTTCCTTAACATCATCACCTGGGACTTCATAGTCAACCCATTCAATGTATGCCATGGGAGCCATATCGCCTGGGCGATTTCCTAATTTAATAACTCTCGTATATCCACCCGGACGAGTCTTAAATCGTGGAGATAAATCTTTAATGATAATATCAACTGTTTTTGCTGTTGGATATCGAGATAAGAGAATTCTTCTTGCATGAAGTGTATTCTTCTTACCCAGAGTAATTGCTCTTTCAACATGTCTACGAAGTTCTTTTGCCTTTGCAACTGTTGTTTTGATTCTGCCATGTTCAACTAGGGAATCAACAAGGTTACGCAAAAGTGCTTTTCTTGCATTGGTACTTCTTCCAAGATGACTTGTGGCCGTTTTATGTCTCATAACTCTCTACCTTTTATATATTTCAAATTTCTTAGTTTGTTTTTCTTGGGGTATCTGGATCCCATCCTACAGGAGGCCATCCATCAATCTTCATTCCAAGAGAAAGTCCCATTTCAGAAAGAAGCTCTTTAATTTCATTTAAAGATTTTCTACCAAAGTTTTTTGTTTTCAACATTTCTGCTTCCGAGCGTGTTACAAGCTCTCCGATATAACGAATATTCGCATTTTTTAAGCAGTTTGCACTTCGAACAGAAAGCTCAAGATCATCAACTGATCTAAAAAGATTTTCATTAAGTTTAGGAGAAGACGTAATCTCTTGAGCTTCATCTGGTTCTACAGACTCATCAAAATTAATGAATACCTGCAGTTGTTCTTTCATAATTTTTGAACTCAATGAAAGAGCTTCTTCCGGTCTTAAAGATCCATCTGTCCAAACTTCAATCGACAAGGCATCGTAGTCTGTTCTTTGTCCAACACGAGCATTTGAAACCGTATAGTTCACACGTTTAATTGGAGAAAACAAACTATCAACTGGAATATAGTCCACAGGTAAGGACTTTGATTGAGCTTCTGCAGAAACATAACCACGACCAAACTTAACGATAATTTCTGCATTTATTTTACCATTGGCTCCAATTGTACAAATGTACTGATCTGGGTTAAGAACCTCAAGACCATCACTTAGTTGAAAATCACCAGCAGTTACTGTGCATGGCCCCTGCTTTTGAAGCCTAATCGTTTTTTGTTCAGCATCATGCTGCTTAAAACGAACTTGTTTTAAGTTCAAAATGATATCCGTAACATCTTCTGTAACATCAGGGATTGTCGAAAACTCATGAAGAACGCCGTCAAGCCTTACAGCAGAAACAGCCGATCCCATCATGGAGCTTAATAAAATTCTTCTAAGAGAATTCCCTATTGTTACGCCATATCCTTTTTCCAAAGGACGAATGACGAACTTGCCATAGGTCATCTTGAGTGAATCTTTATCCACTTCAAAGCTTTTCGGTTTAATAAGATCACGCCAAAATTTATAATAGTACTCTTGCATTTAAAAACTCCCTATATCCCACAAATGAATAAAAAAATAAAAACCCAATTATACTCTTCTTCTTTTCGGAGGACGGCATCCATTATGAGGAATTGGAGTTACATCTTTAATCGTTGTAACTCGAATACCAGCTGCTCCCACTGCTCGAATAGCAGTTTCTCGTCCTGCACCAGGACCTTCAACAAAAACATCTACAGATTTTAAACCGTGCTCAAGAGCTTTTTTACAAGCATCTTCTGCTGTTACTTGAGCTGCATACGGGGTTCCTTTTCTGCTACCTTTAAAGCCAAGCATTCCACCTGTAGACCATGCAATCGTATTACCGTTCATGTCTGTAAGGGTAACAATTGTATTCCCAAAACCGGCATAAATATAACACTTACCCGTTGGAACATTTTTCTTTGATTTCTTTTTAGCAGGCTTAGCACTTGCTTGTGTATTAGCAGTAGTCGCCATTGATTATAACTCCTATAACTTAACAGGGCCTTCAATAAAGCCCGTTTTTTTAAACAACTTTCTTCTTATTTGCTACGGTTTTACGAGGCCCCTTACGAGTCCTGCAATTTGTTTTTGTTCTCTGTCCTCTAACTGGAAGCCCCTTTCTGTGGCGCATTCCTCGATAACATCCAAGATCCATAAGTCTCTTGATTGACATAGAAACATCTTTTCTTAAATCACCCTCTACTTTAAAGCCATGGTCTAAGACTTCACGAATTTTTGCAATATCAGCATCCGTTAAAGAGTCCGTTCTAAGGCTTGGAGCAATCCCAGCCTCTTTACATATACGAGTTGCAGACGGACGACCGATCCCATAAATGTATGTTAGCGCAACTTCTACTCTCTTGTTTCTTGGTAAATCTACACCTGAAATACGTGCCATTTTTATCCCTGCCTTTGCTTATGCTTTGGATTTTCACAAATCACCCGAATCGTTCCACGACGACGAATGAGTTTACATTTCTTACAAATTTTTTTTACAGACGCTCGAACTTTCATATGTTCCTCTGACAACTGATCGATTTCCTCTCAAATTCGAGAGAAAATGCGAGTAATAGACAAATGACCGTAAAACTTAACTCTTTAGGGTTAAACTTGTCTAGTAGTTTATTTAATTTTTAAGCTCCAAATGAATCCGTTCAAAAATTTCTTTTTCTGTCCCTAAACCGTTTATAGAATGAAAAAGTCCCATTCGCTTATAGAAGTCTTTTAATGGCTCTGTGCTAGCCTCATAAACGTTTAAACGGTTCTCTATAACGTCTTCCTTATCATCATTCCTCTGAATAACCTCAAAGCCACAACGATCACACTTCCCACTAATTTTTGTAGGGCTAGTATCAACATGGTAAGTTGCTCCGCAATTTTTACATACCCTGCGACCGACAAGTCTTCTTTTTAAGTTTTCTCTTGGAACTTCTAAAAACAAGACTTTATCTATTTTTAAGTTCAATTTTTTCAAAAGATCATTTAAGGCTTCTGCCTGTTTAATATTTCTTGGAAAACCATCCAATATGAATTGTTTTCCACTCTGGTTTTGCTCCAAAACTTCTCGAACCAAATCTATTGTTACCTGATCTGGAACTAATTCCCCTTTATCAATAAAAGTCTTTGCTCTAAGACCAAGAGCAGTCTGATTCTTAATTGCACTTCGAAAAAGATCTCCACTACTAATATGAAGATAACCTAGCTTTTCAACAAGCAATGCAGACTGAGTTCCTTTGCCTGACCCCGGTGGTCCAAAAATAAGAAGATTCAATACTGAACCCTCCTGCCACGCAGTTTAGATCCTTTTAGAAAGCTCTCATATTTTTGAGTAATCAAATAAGATTGAATTTGTTGAGTGGTATCAAGAGCAACTCCAACAACAATAAGTAGCCCCGTTCCGCCAAACTGAAAAGGAACACCGGTATAACCTGCCATAATAGAAGGCAGAACACAAATTGCACTTATGTAAATAGCTCCGCCCACATTAATGCGACTTAAAACGCGCATGATATAATCAGACGTTGGCGTTCCCGAGCGAATCCCCGGAACAAAACCACCGTATTTTTTTAAATTTTCCGCAACTTCTTTTGGATTAAAAACCACCTCTGTATAGAAAAAACAGAAAAATACAATTAATCCGATATAAAGGATATTAAACATTACGCCTTGCGGTCCCAAAGACTCACTGAGTGCTCTCAACCATCCCACTTGGGTAAACTGAGAAATTGTATAGGGAAACATTAATAAGCTTGATGCAAAAATGGGAGGAATAACGCCAGAAAAGTTAAGTTTTAATGGCAAGTAGTTTGATTGGTTCGACATATTGGTACGGCCAGCTTGTCTTTGAGAATATTGAATCGGGATACGACGCTGACCTGTCTCTAAATAAATAATGATTGCAACTAAAAGTAGCATCAATATAACCACTGCAATTGCAATTATTGGTAAAAGTTGATTTGTTGTTACAAGGTTAAGAAGCTTAGATAATCCTGTTGGCATTCTGGCAACAATACCGGCATAAATAATAAGACTTACGCCATTACCAATGCCACGTTCTGTGATTTGCTCACCCAACCACATAAGTAGGCAAGTACCGGCCGTAAGAGTGATAATCGTTGTGATTTCAAATGGAATAGGACCAACAAATGCAGAATGAACAAGTGGAATACCTTGAAAGTTCTGTGATTTTAAAAAAGTACTAATGCCATATCCTTGGATCACTGCAAGCCCTACTGTTCCATAACGTGTGTACTGATTAATTTTTTTATAACCTTGCGAGCCTTCTTTCTTTATGGCTTCCAAGGCTGGGATAACGGCAACAAGTAACTGAAAAATAATAGAACTTGATATATAGGGCATAATTCCAAGAGCTAAAATACTAAATTGCTCAAGAGCACCACCCGTAAAAGTATTAAAAAGTCCAAATATGCCTTGGGATTGCGACTGGAAGTAGGCCATGACCTGATTACCATCAACCCCTGGAGTTGGAACATGCACACCTATTCGGTATACAACCAATACCAACAACGTAAACATGATTCTTTTACGAAGCTCTGCATTTATAACTAAATTCTGTATACCCGCCACAAGATGTATCCTTTTAAATAATTAAATTTTTAGAACTTCGACCTTACCACCTACCGCTTCAATTGCTTTTTTTGCCGCTTCACTAAAAGCATGAGCTTTGACTGTTAGGGATTTTTTTATATCTCCCTTAGCTAGGATTTTAACAGGACCTTTTCTACGAATGACTCTTTTTTCTCTTAGACTTTCTGGAGTAATCTCTCCAGAAAGAGATTCAAGCTGAGAAATGTTTACGACAACATACTTTGTTGCAAAATCAACATTTGAAAACCCAAACTTTGGAGTTCTTCTATGAAGGGGCATTTGACCACCTTCAAAACCTCTGCGGACTTTCCCACCGGTGCGGGCTAGTTGTCCCTTATGCCCTTTTCCAGAGGTACTACCCTGACCAGAAGCATCTCCGCGGCCCAATCTTTTTTGTTGATGCTTTGATCCCTTTTTAGGAATTAATTTTTCTAATAAACTCATTTCGATCTCCAATACTCTTACTTACCAACTTGAACGTTCAAGAGGTGCTGGATTTTATAAATTTGTCCGCGATTAGCAGGCGTATCATTGACTGATACCGTATGCCCACGACGGCGAAGTCCTAAACAACGTACAGTTTCACGCTGTGATTCTGTACAGCAGATTAAACTTCGAACTAATGTGACTTGAAACTTCTTAGCCATAGCTTATGCCTCTTTTCCTCTTCCTGCATAAATCTCTGATGATGTCTGCAACTGCGACAATCCGTTAATAGTAGCTCTTAAAACATTATGGGGGTTTGTTGTTCCCACACACTTCGTTAAAATATTTTTAACACCAGCTGTTTCAAGAACAGCCCGAACGGCGCCCCCAGCAATAACTCCTGTCCCTGCTTTTGCAGGCATAAGGATCACCGTAGCAGCCCCAAATTTTCCAACAACTTCATGTGGAATTGTTCCATCAACTATATTCATTTGTCTTAATATTTTTCTAGCACCTCGAGTTGCTTTACCAATGGCCTCAGGAACTTCGTTGGCTTTTCCAAGACTATATCCAACTTTTCCAGAACCATCTCCAACTACCACAAGTGCAGAAAAAGAAAAGCGACGTCCGCCCTTTACAACTTTTGCAACTCGGCTAATCGAAACAACTCTTTCTTGTATGTCTTTTTGTTCAGTGCTCACGCTATAATACTCCCTTTAATTAAAATTCTTTTAAAATTTAAGTCCTGCTTCTCTTGCTGCATCTGCAAATGCCTTAATACGGCCATGGAATAAGAAACCATTTCTATCAAAAACAACAGCCTTCACCTTCTGATCAATAGCCTTTTTACCAAACTCCGAACCTAATGCTTTTGCTGATTCAACATTGTTTGTTTTCTTTAGGTCTCGAGTCGACATTGAGAAAAGTGTTTTACCATCTGTATCATTTACAATCTGAGCTGTTAAATAACGAAGACTTTTATAAATACAAAGCCTTGGCCTTTCTTCTGTTCCATAAATTTTCTTGCGTACACGCAACTTCTTTTTAAGGCGACCAGCTCTTTTTTTAGATGTCTTATTTTTTGTTTTAATTCTCATAACAAATCCTCTTACTTGCTCTCACAAGTGTAATAAAATTACTTACCAGCAGCCTTACCAGCTTTTTTCCTAATGACTTCGTCAGAATACTTAACACCTTTACCAAGATATGGCTCTGGCAACCTGTAGTCCCGAATATCTGCCGCTACCTGACCTACTAAAGCCTTATTGGATCCAGTGATTTGTATATTGGTTTGCTTATCAACTTTAATTTCAATTCCCTGTGGAATATCAAAAAGAATTGGATGACTAAACCCAAGGGTTAATTCCAATTGTTTGCCTTTGACACCTGCTCTGTAACCTACTCCAACAAGATCCAAAGATTTTGTAAAACCTTTTGTAACACCTGTTACTGCATTTTGTACAAGAGCTCGATACAAGCCGTGAAGTGCACGAACTTCCTTTGCATCGTCTTTGCGTGTGAAAACTATTTCTTGACCATCAATTTTTGCTTGAATTGTTGGCAGCATTTTCACTTTTTCCGTGGCCTTAGCCCCTTTAACAACAATTTCATTGTCAGGGGATATCGTCACTTGTACGCCCTTTTCAAAAATTACCGGAGATCTACCAATTCTTGACATATCAACCTACCATACCTTTAAGAGATACTCACCGCCGACCTTCATCTGTTCAGCTTGAGCGCCCGTAATAATACCTTTGTTTGTACTTAAGATCGTGACACCATAACCTGATCTCACTTTCTCTACCTTGCTACTTGGAATATAATAGCGCCTTCCTGGGCGACTCACGCGACGTAACGTCTTAATCACTGGGTTTCCTTTAGAGTCATATTTTAAATAAACTCTCATTACCCCCTGTTTTCCATCTGTAACAACTTTGAAGTCCTTAATAAAACCCTCTTGTTTTAAAAGTTCAGCTATTCCTTTTCTTATGTTTGAGCTTGGAATATCGACTTTTGTGTGTTTTGCAATCGAGGCATTTCTAATTTTTGTTAAAAACTGACTAATTGTATCCATACTATACCTCTTACCAACTTGCCTTAATAACACCAGGAAGAAGTCCCCGGCTTGCATATTCTCTAAAAGCTAATCTAGACATTTGAAATTTACGCAAATAGCCACGCGGGCGTCCTGATATCAAGCATCTATTTCGAACCCGAAGATCAGATGCATTTCTAGGAAGCCTTGCTAGTTTCATCTGCGCTTCATAACGAGCTTCAGGTGTTGTTTTTGGATTTTTGATTATTTTTCTCAGCTCCACGCGTACAGATCTCATCTTTGCACCGCGAATCTTTTTCTTTTCATTTTTTACTACGCTTGAAAGTTTAGCCACAAGTTCTAGTCCTTTCCTATTGCCTAAAAGGGAAGCCAAGAGCCGCTAATAGGGCCTTACCTTCTCCATCGTTTTTGGCTGTTGTGCAGATTGTAATATTCATCCCACGTGTCTCATCAACCTTATCTAAAGTAATTTCTGGGAAAACAATTTGCTCTCGTAATCCCATGTTATAATTTCCACGACCATCAAATCCTTTGGGAGACATTCCTCTAAAGTCTCTGACTCGAGGAAGCGCTAGACTTTGAAGTCTCTCAAGGAAAGACCACATTTTTTCTCTTCTTAATGTTACATAGCAACCAATAGCAATACCTTCTCTTAATTTGAAGTTAGATATGGCCTTCTTTGCTCTTGCAATAAGGGGCTTCTGACCTGAAATCTTTGTTAACTCTTCAACAGCTGCTTCAATAAGTTTAGGATTCTTTGTTGCCTCTCCCACGCACATATTAATAACAATTTTATCAAGGCGTGGTACCTGCATAGG
Source organism: Bdellovibrionales bacterium (assembly GCA_039810365.1). Classification (GTDB taxonomy): domain Bacteria; phylum Bdellovibrionota; class Bdellovibrionia; order Bdellovibrionales; family JAEYZS01; genus JAEYZS01. The sequence continues at coordinate 9,272 of JBDHWX010000029.1, forward strand.
ACTTGAATACTGAAACTCTTTTTGCAGCCCCGGTATAACTTCTTTTCTATATTTTTCTTGTAATAGGTTCACGATCTCACCTTCCCTTATAACACTTCTGGAGCAAGAGAAATAATTTTAACAAACTGTTTTGCTCTTAATTCTCTTGCCACAGGTCCAAAAATACGTGTTCCAACAGGCTCATTGTCTGCCTTAATCAACACTGCAGAGTTATCATCAAATCGGATATAACTACCGTCAGCACGCTTTACCTTGTGTTTTGTTCTTACGATGACAGCCTTTGCAACATCACCCTTTTTAACTTTTGCGTTTGGAATAGCCTCTTTAATTGAAACAACAATAATATCACCAATCGTTGCAGTTCTTCTCTTTGAACCGCCAATAACCTTAATGCAAAAAACTTCTCTTGCACCGGAGTTATCTGCAACCTTAAGGCGTGTTTGCATTTGAATCATGATAAAACTCCTTTTTCTGAAGCTTTTTCTAAGATTTTAACAAGTCTCCATCTCTTTGTTTTACTTAATGGTCGTGTTTCAGCAATCAAAACACGATCACCAATTTGCGCTTCACCTTTTTCGTCATGAGCTGAAAACTTGTGATGTGTTTTAACATATTTGCCGTAACGTTCGTGACGAACAACACGAACAATTTCTACAGAAATTGTCTTGCTTGCCTTGTTTGAAACAACGACTCCAACCCTCTCGTTTCTTCTTCCACGAGAATTTTCTTTTGAATTACTTTCTTTTGTTTCTACTTTTTTCCCTGTCATATTTTATCCTTAAGATTCCTTATTGCCTAAAATAGTTAATACGCGGGCAACATCTTTACGTAGAGTGCGTATTTGGAGAGGATTGCTCAGTTGCCCTAATCCGTTCTTCATTTTTAAATCAAAAAGATCTTTTTTAAGTCCTAAAAGTTTTTGATTCAATTCTCTTACTGACAAGTTTTCTATTTCTTTTATTTTCATAAATTACTCTCTCTCAAGGAACTTTGTTTTTACTGGGAGCTTATGTCCAGCTAAACGAAATGCCGCATATGCCTGCTCACGAGTGACGCCATTCATTTCAAATAAAATTCGCCCGGGCTGGATAGATGCAACCCAGTATTCTGGATTTCCTTTTCCACTACCCATTCTCGTTTCGGCAGCTTTTTTTGTTATCGACTTATCTGGAAAAATACGAATCCATACTTTTCCACCTCTTTTGATAGAACGACTAATGGCAATTCGACTAGCCTCAATCTGTCTATCCGTAATCCAACCATCTTCTGTTGCCTGAAGACCAAAGTCTCCAAACGTCAAACTACTGCCACGGTAGGATAGTCCCGTTCTACGACCTTTATGCTGTTTTCTATATTTAACTTTTTTAGGACTAAGCACGGCTGCCCTCCTGAGCTTCTTTTTGAGATAGAATATCGCCCTTATAAACCCAAACTTTTACTCCAATAAGACCGTAGGTTGTATAGGCTTCAGCGGTTCCATAGTCGACATCAGCTCGAAGCGTATGAAGAGGAACGCTCTTTTCACTATACCACTCTGATCTTGCAATCTCAGCACCATCTAAACGGCCACCAACTTTTACCTTGATCCCACGTACTCCAACTTTAACGCCTGCTTGAATTGCTTTTTTTACAGCTCTTCTCCATGAAATACGTTTCTCAAGTTGAAGAGCTACATTTTCGGCTATCAAAGTGGCGTCCATGTCTGGCTTACGAACTTCGTGAATATTAAGAAATACTTCGTTTTTTGTTAATTTCTGAACTTCGGCTTTCAGTGTATCAATACCCGTTCCTTTTTTACCAATCACAACGCCGGGTCTAGCTGTTGAAATAATAATTTTGACTTTGTTTGCAGCCCTCTCCATTTCAATACGAGCTACTCCGGCATGTTTCAACTTTGCTTTAATATATTTTCTTAATTTGAAATCTTCATGAAGCTGTTGAGCATAAAGAACGCCCTTAGCAAACCATCGAGAATCCCATGTACGAATAACACCGACTCTTAATCCTATCGGATTTACTTTTTGTCCCACTTACGACCTCTCTTCCAATGCAAGATTTATGTGACATGTTCTTTTTCTAATTTCAAATGCTCGTCCCTGTGCACGTGGCATATATCTCTTAATATGAGGACCCGCATCAACAGATACGTGCTTCACAAAAAGATGATCCACATCAATCACCTGCTTTTGCTCTGCATTGGCTACGGCTGATTCAATTAATTTTTTTAATAAAACTGCTGTTTTTTTATTTAAAAAAGCAAGTGTTTGAAGAGCCTCATTCACATCTTTACCCCGAACAAGATCTGCTACCAGTCTTGCTTTTTGAGCGCTTACTCTTGCAAATTTTAAATTCGCTTTAACTTCCATTATAAACCTCTTAAACCTTTGCCACTTCAGCTTTTTTAGCTTCAGAGTGACCGTGGAAAATTCTTGTAGGTGCAAACTCACCAAGCTTGTGGCCAATCATGTTTTCAGTCACATAAACTGGGATAAACTTTTTGCCGTTGTGAACTGCAAATGTTAATCCCACCATGTCTGGTACAACCACTGACCTGCGCGACCATGTTTTAATAACCTTTTTATTATTTGTATCATTTGCCGTATTCACTTTTTTGATTAAATGAAAATCAACAAATGGTCCTTTTTTTATCGAACGTGCCACGTGAAATTCTCCCTTTACTTACGTCTCTTAACGATAAACATATCTGTTCTTTTATTATGTCTTGTCTTATAGCCCTTACAAGGCTGTCCCCAAGGTGTGACTGGGTGATGGCCTTTACCGCGTCCTTCACCGCCTCCGAGAGGGTGATCAATTGGGTTCATTGCCATACCTCGTACTGTTGGACGAATTCCCTTCCAACGATTACGACCAGCCTTACCAATTTGAATATTCTCATTATCTGTATTTCCAAGTTGCCCAATAGATGCACGGCATACACTTAAAACCTTACGTACTTCACCAGAGGGAAGCTTGATCTGACAATATTTCCCCTCTTTAGCAACAAGAGAAGCAGAACTACCCGCTGTTCTCACCATTTGCCCACCCTTACCAGGCCTCATTTCAACATTATGAATAATGGTTCCAACAGGAATGTTTTCAAGTTTTAAAGAGTTACCAGGTTTAATGTCGGCTGTTTCACTAGAGACAATCCTATCATCTACATTTAAACCAATAGGTGCCAAGATATATCTCTTTTCACCGTCTGTATAATGTACAAGTGCAATTCGAACTGTTCTATTTGGATCATATTCGATACCAACAACTACACCTTGGATGTCTGACTTATCTCTTTTAAAATCAATAATTCTATATTTACGTTTATGACCACCGCCTTGATGGCGAATCGTTACTTGACCGTGATTATTTCGAGCTCCCCTTTGAGGAACTTTGGACAAAAGAGACTTTTCTGGAAAGTCTTTAGTAATTTCAGCAAAATCAAAACCCGTTGTATGTCTACGGCTTTTTGTTACGGGACGATACGTTTTGATACCCATTTTTATGCTCCCTCAAACAATCCAATTTTTTCGCCTGGCGCAAGCTTAACGTAAGCCTTTTTCCAGTAGCGAACGGCACTTAATGCAGCACCTGTTCTTCTTGCTCTATTTCTGCAAACTTGTGTTCTGACGCCTTCAACTTTAACTTTAAAGGCTTTCTCTATTGCTTTTTTGATTTCATCTTTTTTTGCTCTTTTATCGACTTCAAAAACAAATGTATTCATTGATGAATAAACAGTGTTTTTTTCAGTAACAAGAGGTCTTTTAATAATATTCAACATAATTACTTCCCTTCTCCACAGCGAGATAAGATTTTCTCTAGTGAAGACTCTGTTACAAGAGCAGCATCGTATTTGAGTAAATCATAAACATTAAGACCATCGACCTTTGTGTATCTATAGTTTTTGAGGTTTCGAGCTGCTCTTTTAAATAAATCATTTTGATCTTCTGCAACCAACAAAGCTTTTGATATTCCAAAATCTTTCAATCTTTGAGAAAGTTCTTTCGCTTTTCCATCTTGAGACGTCATGTCCTTAACAACAAAAAACCTTCCTTCATTATTAAGGTGAGAGATCGCAATTTTAATTCCAGCCTGTCTTAGCTTTTTAGGAAGCGAGTAAGAGTAATCTCTTGGCTTTGGTCCAAAAATAACGCCTCCACCTGGCATTAGTGGTGATCTGGATGAACCCTGACGGGCATTCCCTGTTCCTTTTTGCTTGAAAGGTTTCTTACCACCACCACGAACCTCTCCCTTTTCGAGTGCTTTATGGGTTCCTTGTCTTCGGCAAGCTAGCTGCCATGTTACGATAACCTGAAGGATATCTTTTCTGATAGCATGTTTAATAACATCTTCAGGAAGAGAGACCGTTCCAACTTCTTTTTTGTTCCAATCTAATACGGGTATTTTAACTTGTGCCATAATTATTGCTCTTTCACCAATCTCACAAGAGTGTTTGCACCACCAGGAACAGCACCCTTTACTAAAATGACATTTTCTTCTGCAAGAATATCGACGACTGTCATATTATGAATTGTTGTTTTTTCATTTCCAAATTGTCCCGGAAGTTTCTTTCCTTTTAACACTCTTCCTGGCCATGTTC
>JBDHWX010000030.1:0-13795 GCA_039810365.1 Bdellovibrionales bacterium
AGCGTAGTGCTCTATAAAACTTTTTGCAATGGCCGCACCCTCTTCAGGATCTGTGGAGCCGCAGATTTCGTCTACCAAAATAAGTTGATCGGTACCTTTAGATTCAAGGGCATGAGAGAGGGTTTTGAGGTGGGCAGCAAAGGTACTCATATGTTCGCCAACGCTTTGTGTGTCGCCTATGGTGACAAAGATATTTTTAAAAAATGGAATTTTGGAATCTTTTCCTGCTGGAATTAAAAGCCCACAACGTGCCATGTGGCAGGCCAGGCCTATGGCTTTAAGTAAAACAGTTTTTCCCCCAGCATTAGGACCAGAGAGGATTAAAATTCTTTTTTCATTTTCAAAAAGAAGGTTATTGGGAATAATTTTCTTTGATTCTTGAAATGAGAGCAGGGGGTGGCGAACTTCTGAAAGAAAGAACTCATCATTTGAAAACTCAAAAGTATGAGAATTTGTTTTAAGGGCAAATTGAGCAAAGGCCAAATGAAGATCACAGGTTAAAAGAAGGTGAAAACATTTTTCAAGATCCGGGGAGCTTTGTGCAATAAAGTGTGTGAGTTGTGACAAAAGGCGTTCAATTTCTTTTTCAATTTCGCCTTCAACTTCCTTAAGACGATTGTTGATGGCAATAATCTCTTTGGGTTCCATAAAAACGGTTTGTTTGGTTTGAGAAGAATCGTGAATAATGCCATCAAACTGGTGTTGTTTTCCGCTGCGAATGGGCAGCACCCATCGGCCCTCTCGGTTGGTCACGTAACGGTCTTGTAAAAGACTTTCCATCTCGTTGGTTTTTACAAACCTATCAAGTGTTGTGCGAATTTGTTTTTCGAGCGATTTTTTTTCGTTATAAAGCTTGTAGAGTGTTTCGCTTGCATCCGTACGGATAGCGCCATCATGGGTGATAATTTGGTCTATGGCAGATTGAATCTTGGATGTATCCATAAGATCTTGACCTGTTTTTTTGAGCCATGGTGTTGTGCCGGTAAGAAGAGTTTTTTGAAGTCCATAAATATCAAAGCAGAATCTGCGAATCTCTTGGAATTCATCAACTTTAAGAGAGGCTTTTCTCTTAAGACGTTCAAACCAAGAAGAAAAAAAATCTATGGATTCAAGGCGTGGTCTAAAATCAAGAGAAACAATTTGAAGACACTCGTGGATTTGGCGAGTTTGTTTGAGGGCTTCATCCTTTGAAGACATGGGCTCCATTTTTGAAATAGAGTCTTTCCCCATTTTGCTGGTGGCATAGGCTTGAAGTTTTTCAATCGTTTCAAGCCAGTCTAGGTTTTTGTATTCGCTTTTACTTACAGATTTCATAACATCTTCTTTATGGTTTATGACTTCTATACTTTATGATTAGGGTCTTCGTCAAAAGATCGAGACGGAAAATAAGAAGGACAGCGAAAACAACAAGAATGTGATCAAGATACAAAAAGCGCGAGTAAAATGTTTGTGGTGGATTTTTAAGATAGGGGACCCTGACAATTTGTGCCCATTCCTGTTTTTGAGGAGAGAAGGTTATAATTTTTCCTGTGGGCATGGCTACGGCTGTAATTCCAGTATTGGTGACGCGAATCATGGGTCTTCGAAATTCAACAGCCCGCATTGTTGTCATATAAAGATGCTGATAAGGCTCAAAGGTATGACCAAACCAAGAATCATTTGTTACGTTGACAAAAATATCGGCGCCTTGCTTTTCTAATCCTTTTGTAAACCAAGGATGGAGCCCCTCGTAGCAAATTTGTGGACCAATTTCAATGCCATGGAAATCAAGAACATGGGGACCGCGCCCTCTTTCAAAATCAGCAACGGTTGGAAAAAAGTTTAAGAGAGAAGGAAAATAATAGGAAAGCGGCAGGTACTCACCAAAAGCAAGGAGAATATGCTTTTTAAATGACCCAAGGCCAACTGCATTTTTATCATAAAGAATCAGAGCATTGCTGTCTTTTTGGGTTGTGGTGTTTTTAAGATAAGCTCCCGTCAGGAGACCAATATGATGGTCTCGAAGAAACTGAAGGACCTTTTGAACATTGGGCAAACCATTATATTCTTCTTGCATATATTCTGGCATAGAGGTTTCGGGCCATATCATGAGATCAGCTTTTTTATTTTCTAGGGCCTTTGCAGAAATCTCCAAATGCTTTTGAACAATTTTATCTTTAAATTGTGCACCATAAATCTGCCATTGCTTTTCTTGATTACCAATATTGGGTTGCACAAGAAGCACATCTAAAAAAGAATCGGCTTTATCTTTCCAGTAATGATTTTTTAATAATCCAGTTCCGTTAATGAATGAAAAAAATAAAACAAGATAAACAACGTGCTTATGAAATATTTTTCTTTCTCGAATATTGAGAATAATAAAAAGAAGCCAAGCGTTTATTAAAAAAGTAAGTGTACTAAGCCCTGTAACACCAATGGTATCTGCAAGTTGGTATGCTGGGAAGTCTCCATAATACCATGCATAGCCCATATACCATGGAAAAAGCTGTGGATTTAATTTTTCAAAAAGTGCCGTTAAAAGAGCAAGAGCAAAAACTGACTGAAAAAGATTGAGTGGTCGAGGTGAGTATTTTTTTAAAAAGAACCAGGCGAGGCCAGCAAAAGGTATGTGAAGATTGGCAAGGGTACAGAAAAGAGCAAAACCCAAGATGCCAATAATTGGGGGGAGGTTTCCAAATTCGATAATGGGAGTCGGCAACCAATGAAAACCAATAAAAGCTAAGACAAATTGAGTAACCCAGCCGTAGAAAAATATTTTTTTAGGATTCGTTTCTTTTAGAAAGAGGGTCCAAAGAGGGCAGAACGCAAAAAAAAGGGCCCATGGTGGAAAGGGGATATAGCTTGTGCCGATCATGATTCCGGAGAGGATAGAAAATGTGAGGCCCCTTTTATCTTTTAAGAAAGTCATTGCTATTTCCTATAATTTCTTTAACGATTATTGTATGGAAGGTTTGTTTTCTTGTCCAGAATGTGGTTATGAAAATCCAAAGGGCAGTACAGCCTGTCAGCGTTGTTTGCTTGTTTTTGATAAGCATGAGCGAAAACTACACAAGCTCAATCATGTGATTGGTGCCTCCAGTAGACTTGAGGGGATGTGGAGGGATATTCTGGTTCACTATAACGATTTTGAGCAGCACGAAAAGTTTATTCAGGGAGCTCTTGTTGAAAATAACTTGTCTTTTGCATCTCAGCAGTATCGAAAAATGGCTGAAGCCAATCCGCTTGATGAAATAGCGCCTAAAATGCTTGCACGAATCATCCAGATGGCAACGCTGGCCTATGTTCCTTTGGAGCATAAGAGAAGACCTGTTTCAGTAAGCCACATGGGAGCTAAGGTTTTTATTCTTATAGTTTTCATTCTATTGATTGTTGTTTTAAGTCATATTTTTTTACGTTAAAGCTTTAGCTTATTTTGTTCCCCCACACCCTTTGGGTGTCGTCGAGTTTGTGGAGTCAGTACAAAATAAAAAAGGCTCCCGGGTGGGAGCCTTGGAGTTTGGGTTGGTTGGTTTGGAAACTAATTTAACTTTTTGGTTTTAATTTCTACGGTAGAATGAATGAGCTTGTTGATCTGAGAGAGTTGATCAGAGAGAGCTGGTACCCTTGTGTTGGAGTCGACGATTTGCTGAGAATTTACAGTCGAAGAAAGAATAGGGGTTGAGTTATCGGCGATAGCACCAGAAAGAGATGTTGCGGGTTGTATGGCAAGGGCTGCCCAAGAATTTAAAATTCCAGCAGTTCTTGTTTTTCCTAAAATCTGAATTCGAGTGTCAGAAGTTGCAAGAATTTGTCTTTTCACTTGTTTGTAATCCCAATCAGGATTGTTGGCCTTAATCAGAGCTGCAACTCCTGTTACAAAAGCTGTAGCCTGAGAAGTTCCCGTAAAAACACCGTAGCGATTTCCAGGCAGAGTTGAATAAATATTTTCTCCAGGAGCTGCAATATCAACAGTGTTAGATCCGTAATTACTACTAGGTAAAACATTTCCTTCGGGATTGATGGCTGTAACCGAGATGATATTATCGAGATCGTAGTTGGCAGGATAGTAGTGAGTTTGATCTGAGTTCGAGCGTTCGTTTCCTGCGGCTGCTACAAATAAAATTCCCTTATCTCGAGCACGCTTGATGGCGTTATATTCAGCTTGAGAAAAAGAAAGTCCGCCACCAGAATAATTAATAATAGTTGCACCGTGATCTACGGCGTAGTTAATAGCACGAACAGTATTTTTAAGGTTATCATCACCACTTGTGTTGGGATCATAATATTTTAAGATCATCAAAGACACGTGTGGGGAAACACCACTGACACCGATTCCGTTTCCACCCTCTGCGCCAACGATACCTGCAATATGAGTTCCGTGACCATGATTGTCGGTCAAATCACCAGTGTTGGTGATAAAGTTACACCCATGAAGGTCATTATAGCAGTTTTCATTCTGGAATAGACTTGAAAAACTGCGCTGCTCTTTAGAAAGATTGGGGTGAGGGTTTGTCCAGAGATTGGCTTTAAGATCAACGTGGTTAGCATCAACGCCTGTATCAATAATGGCGACAATAACGTCTTTTGATCCTTGAGAGATCTTCCAGGCCTTATCGACACTAATATCAGCAACACCGCCTGTGCCTAACATTCCCCAATTCTTTTTAATAGCGGGGTCGTTAAGTAAAATACTTTGTTCGTTTGTTTTTTCTTTCACAAATTTAGGTTGTCCTAAAGAGGGGATACGAGTGATGTTATCGGCACCATAAATGCTATCAAAGTCGATTTGCTGCCAAACGCAAAAAAGAGCTACAAGCACTGAAAGCCCAAGACAAGTTATTTGAACCTTCTTATATTTGTTATGACTTAAACGTAGGGTTGAAACCTTTTTGTTTTTAAATAGAAATGACATAACCTTTTACCTCCCAAACTCCGTACAGGTATAAAAAGCAAGAGGCTTGCCAATATCTAAGCATTTGATTTTGTTAATGATTATCTATTTGAAACGCTTATTTTGGTGGCGAACTCTCAGAGAGATGTAAAGCCTTTAGACAGGTATAAGAATGGCCGTAGAGATTTGATTTTGGCGGGGAATTTTTAGAAACTAAAGGGCAGCAAGAGAAAATAAAAAAAGCCGACCTTGCAGTCGGCTTTTTTACGAGTGTGTCTCAAAATGAGATTTATCCTTTTGTGATTCTCATTCCGTAAAATGATTTATAGACAAAGAATAAGCCCACAACGAAGAAAATAACTCCAATGACTTGAGCAACGCTGGCAGCCGCAACGGCAATTTCAACAGCGAGTAATCCAAAAAGAGTTGTGAATTTAATGATGGGATTTAAAGCCACAGAAGATGTGTCTTTAAACGGATCACCAACAGTATCGCCAACAACGGTGGCATCGTGTAGTTCAGACCCTTTTTCTTTTAAGTCTACTTCAACAACCTTTTTAGCATTATCCCAAGCGCCACCGGCATTAGCCATAAACATAGCCTGGTATAAACCAAAAACAGCAATAGAAATGAGATAGCTTGCAAAAAATGTTGGGTTAAAACATGCAAATGCAAGAGTAAAGCAAAAGATCACGCCAAAAATGTTGATCATACCAGATTGTGCGTACTGAGTACAAATTTGCACGACCTTTTTAGAGTCTTCAACAGAAGCCTTTGTACCATCAAGTTTAATATTGGCTTTAATAAATTCAACAGCGCGATATGCACCCGTTGTTACAGCTTGCATTGAGGCACCAGAGAACCAGTAAATCACTGCTCCACCTGTAATAAGTCCCAAAAGAACTTCTGGATTTAAAAGATCAAGTTTGAGTTTTAACAACAAGATAATGGAAAAAATCATGGTTGTGGCACCAATAACCGCTGTACCAATAAGAACGGGTTTTGCAGTCGCCTTAAAAGTGTTACCTGCAGAATCGTTTTCTTCTAGGTAGGCTTTTCCGTTTTCAAAATCTGGCTTAAATCCAAAGTTTTTTTCAATTTCAGAAGCTACATTGGCCGATTCGATTTGTGAAAGTTCAAAAACGGATTGTGCATTATCTGTAACAGGACCGTAAGAATCCACAGCAATAGTCACAGGGCCCATTCCTAAGAATCCAAAAGCCACAAGACCAAAGGCAAAAACGGCAGGGTAAATCATAAAGCCATCAAGCCCTTTTGAGGCTGTGACATAGGCAACAAACATAAGGGCAACCATAATAAGCCCTTTCCAAAATGCCGAAAAGTTTCCGGCAACAAGACCAGAAAGGATATTAAGGCTCGCTCCACCTTGTCTGGAGCTTTCCACAACTTCAGCAACGTGTTTTGATTTTGCAGAAGTGAAAATCTTTGTAACCTCTGGGATCAAAGCTCCAGCAATTGTGCCACATGAAATGATGGTTGAGAGTCTCCACCAAAGGTCTCCATCATGGCCAAGAACAAGATAGCTAACAGTATAAGTAACAAGAATTGAAATAATGGAAGTTACCCAAACAAGAACTGTTAGTGGCATTTCAAAGTCAAAGTGCTTTAAAGAGGCATATTTTGCTTTTGAAAGAGAGTTTGTAAGCCAATAAGAAACAATAGATGTTACGACCATTAAAACACGCATAGCAAAAATCCAAACAATCATGGTCGCTTGAGTATGCTCACTGTTAGGAAGAGGCACAAGGTTACCCGTTGGGTCCATTTGCATGCCAACAGCAAGAGCAATAAAAGAAATAAGAGCAACGCCTGTTACACCATAGGTTTCAAAACCATCAGCTGTTGGTCCGACGGAGTCACCCGCATTATCACCTGTGCAATCAGCAATAACGCCTGGGTTTCTTGGATCGTCTTCTTTAATCTTAAAAGCAATCTTCATAAGATCAGAGCCAATATCAGCAATTTTTGTAAAGATACCGCCACAGATACGAAGAGCGGAGGCGCCAAGAGATTCACCAATGGCAAATCCGATAAAGCAGGCTCCGGCACTTTCTTTTGGAACAAACATCAAGATGATCAACATCATAATAAGTTCAACGCAAATAAGAAGAACACCAATGGACATTCCCGCTCTAAGAGGGATTTCCATAACAGGGTAGGGCTTTGACGCAAGGGATGCAAAAGCAGTTCTTGAGTTAGCATAAGTATTAATACGAATACCAAACCAGGCAACGCCATAAGATCCCAAAATGCCCAGAACAGACCAAAAAAGAATTAGGGCAACTTTGCCAAAGCTAAAGTTTTCAAGGAAGCCGAAATAATAGACGATACATGCACCAATAAAAACTTCAAGAACGATAAGAAATTTTCCTTGTTGAAGCATATAGGTCTTACAGGTTTCGTAAATAAGATCTGAAACATCAGACATCAGTTTATGAACGGGAAGTTTTTTTATTTTTACAAATTCAATAAGACCAAAGATCATTCCAAGAATTGCAACAAATATTCCAAAACCTAAAATGCCATGACCAGAAACTTCGTGGCCTGCAAGTTGGAATGGAATATTGAGATCTGGAATCTTAAGATCAGCCTCACTTGCAAAACTTGCAAATGGCGCCATAAATAACATAAGAAACATAAAAATGCTTTTCATAGACGTTATCATCCTTTCAGTGGGGACACCCTTTAAATTGTTTGGTTTGGAATTTATATTGTTGTAGATCTTAAATCGCAACGAATTTGTGGAAAAGATAAGACAATTCATTGTGTTGCCATGCTTAAAAACTGGGATCATGCAGATTTTTAGCTTTCCATTGGACGGTTCTTTATGTAAAGTCTGAAAATCCCTTAGGATTTTTTAAAGCTATCACAAATACTCTGCTTAATTAATATTCACATATTATTCTTAAATTTTATTTCACGAGAGTTAATAAGGAGAGACTTCATTTTTTAGTAAAAAAAATATATTGGAGCTAAAACTTTATGGGCATAGGCTGACAATATGAAAACTTTAAAAGTAGCCGTTGCTCAGTATCCCGTAACTCATCACTTAAGTTTTGAAAACTGGAAGGCTCACGTTGAAAAATGGGTACAAGAGGCTGCCCAAGAAGGAGCAAAGCTTTTGGTTTTTCCAGAGTATGGAGCTTTGGAAATGGTTTCTATGGCGTCAGAAAAAGTTCAGAGCCGCCTCGAAGACCAGGCGCCTTGGCTTTCGGAGATGTTAGAAAGTTTTTTAAAAACCTATCAAGAGCTTTCCCAAAAACATCAAGTTATGATTTGTGGCCCGTCTATTATTGTGCGAGAAGAAAAAAAAGATTTTAATCGTTGCTATTTTTTTGGTTCAAATGGGGGCTTTACATTTCAAGATAAGCAGATGCTCACCCGATTTGAAAATGAAAAATGGAAACTTTCTAATGGCGGCCCTCAATTAACCATTATTGAAACCGATTTTGCCAAGATAGGAATCTGCATTTGTTTTGATGGAGAGTTTGCAGAGTTTTCGCGGATGATGTGTCAAAATGGGGTTGAGCTTTTAATTATTCCCTCTTGTACAGAAACTCCTTTTGGAATGAGCAGGGTTCATATTGGGGCAAGAGCAAGGGCTCTTGAAAACCAGTGTTATGTTCTTGTTTCACAAATGGTACAAGGAGCTCACTGGAGTCTTGTGACTCATAAAGCTTCTGGTCAATCTTTGGTATTAGCACCACCAGACACGGAGTTTTCAGAAACTGGCACTTTGGCAAAGGGGGAACTTAATAAGCCTGGTTGGATTTATAGTGATCTTGATTTTTCTAAGATTGAATCGACAAGAAAAGATGGATCAATTTTAACGTTTCAACTAAAACCACCGCAAAACTTGATTTGTAAGAGTATTAAAATATAATTTAAAATATAAGACCAAGGGGCTCTTGTTCTAGAGCCCTTTGATTTTGAGTGAGTTATTCTAGCCATCTTCTGGCAAGTTGAATAAAAAGGTCGTTGGCTTTGGCAACATTGGTTGTGCTGTAAGGTGAGAGATCATCACAGTGGGCCGCTCCCTCAATGACAAAGCTTTGGGTATTGGGATTGGTATTATTTTTGTTATCAGGAGTAATAGAAAGATTGCTCCAGGGATCTTGTGATCCATTGGTATAAAGGATGTTGCTTGTGCTAGCCTCTAAGAGTGGCCAATAAAACTTTTGGTTCACGAAGTTTTCATTACCAGCCATATCAAGTCCAAAAATTCTTTTGCAGCCATCTTGATGGTAGGCAAGATCAATTTTTGTAGAGCGTACTGTAATAGAGGAATCATGATAAGCAACTTGCCAGTAACCATATTCTGTACAGGATTGATAAAACCATTGGCGCATGCCGATGGATTGGCCGGGAGTGACATCTTCTTTCATAGCTCCTTGAAAGGAACCATCGGTTGGCCCCATCCCTGTCATCAGCACAACATTTTTTGCAAAATTTCCATAGGCAGTAATGGGATCATTTGTTTTGGTGAGAGAGCTACAAAATGTATCGCGAAAGCCATATTGAATTGCAAAAGCACCAGTGTCTGCGATGTAGTATAGAAAATCAATAGGATCGATATATTCTTCTGCTCCAAATTTTTTCTTAAATTGTTGGAAGAGTTCAGGGTTGTTGATGGCAGCCTCGGCCTGATCCGAAACCCACTTCATTTTTTCTCCACACTCAGAGCCTGCAACTTTTGAAACATGAAGGTCATACTCTTCAAAATTTTCTTTAGCGCGAACAGGGCCAGAAGAACTTAAAGCGCCTACAACGAGCTGTGGATAAAGTTCTCGATAATAAGCCGCAAGTGAACCAGCATAAGATCCACCAATGGCGATCCACTTTCCTTTTAGGTTTTTTGTCTTCATAAGGTAAGTCTGGATATTGGCGAGATCTTTTAGGGCGTTTTCTGTGCTTAGGTATTTTAAATTTTCGGTTGAAAGATGTAAGAAGGGGAGAGATTTTCCATAATAGCGATGCTCAATTGCAACCAGATGGGCTCCGAGTCTTGCCGCAAATGGGAGAAGTCTTTTGGCTCCCCCACAGGCACCCTCGCCACAAATAAATAAGAGTACGGGGGCAGCTTCTGGTGATTTTGTAACGGCCGAAGAGTCAATAAAATAAACTTGAGAAAAGGTTCTTGTATCGCTTGGATCATCATAGTTAAGCTTTTGATTAAAGGTGTACATTTCTTGGGCCGGAAAAACAAGTTGAGAGAAGTCTTCTTTTTCGATTCCTTGGGTTTTGATGTTTTGAGAAATTGTTTTTAGGTTTTGTTTATTTTCCCAAATTCTTTCAAGAATACGAATGTCAGCTGTGGCTTGATGCGTACTAAAAATTTGCACAACAATGATCAAAATTAAAAAAGAAAAAAATGTTTTCATTTATCCCCCTGAGTGCTGAACGCACCAAGAACCTTTGTCCTATAAAGGTAGGGGGGAAATCAACTACTTTTTTATATCTTGAATCATTTGGATAGAGGATTCGAGAAGAAGGGGCATGGCCTTTTTTACAACATCTTTATGAGTAGTTGAAAGAGAAGATAAGAGTCGTTCCTCTGCGGAGTTTATAATTTGTCTAGATTTTTGTAGAATTTGATGACCCTTTGGTGTCATATAAATAAGCTTAATTCGCCTGTCTTTTTTATTTCCCACGCGCCTGATATATCGCTCATTTTCAAGACCATCTATGAGTTTGACCATGGTGGCTTTATCAATTCCCATCTCGTCTCCAAGCGTTATCTGGCTTAATGGGCCAGCCACATTGAGAAACTTAAGAACTCCATATTGTGCCGGGATAATTCGGTATTTTGAAAAAGCATGGACAATAAAGGCACTATATCGCACCGAAGCCTTATGGAAACAGTATAAAAAGGAGGCTCTTAAGGCAGGATGTATCCTTGTTTGTTTAAGATTCTTAAGAGAATCAACGTTTACTTTGGGTGGCATTTTGAGATTTCCTGTTTTCATTTGTTTGTTAAAAAAACAGTTTGCAATACAAACTATTTGAGGCGTAAAACAGTCATACAACTGATCTGCAAGAAAGAAAAGGGATTTGTTGTAGTTGGAGTTATATGAAGTGGCTTGTTGTTGCGATTATCTTTTTCTTAAGTTTTCTTTTTTTAAATTACTCTCACGCAAAGACTGGAGCATTAACACTTTCTCAAGCACTTCAAGAAGCAGAGACGGGTTCTCTCGAATTGCAAAAGGTGAAGTCCGAAAAAAATGAGGCGGCATGGAAAAGTGCCGAGGCTTTTTCAGGTTTTTTACCACATGTTTCCTTGTTGGCGCAAAAGGTCGAAAAGCAACGTTACCCAACCTTTAATGCTCCCATGTTTGGGCCTAACGATGTTCCGCAAATTTATCCCTCTGCAAGTCTTACTCTTCAAGCAGAATACCCTCTCTTTGATGGTTTTGCCTCGACCAATCGTTTTTTAGCAGGCCGACAACAAAAGGCAGCAGCAGATAAAAAATGGGATTGGGCTCAATTTACAAATCGGAGAAAAGTAATTTTGCAATATTACCAAGCCTTGGCTTCTCAAACTCTAAAAGAAGTGGCCGTACAAAATTTAAAAACACTTCAAGATCATGAAAAGGATGTTAAAAACTCTCAAAAAGCAGGTGTTGCAACAAAGTTTGATACTTTACGAGTTGAAGTTCAAATGAGTGAGGCTGAGTCTGAGATTTTAAATGCAACAGATAATGTCGAATCCGCTAAAAATCAATTGGCTGCAATGCTAGGAAAAGAAACTGAAGATCGAGAGCTGCAAGGTAATCTTCCGGTCCTTGATAGTTCTTTGGCAGATCAAGCAAATCTCGAATCTGCAGTTCAACGACAAGATGTTCAGGCAAAAAAAGATATGACCGAAAGTTTGCGTTATCTTAACAAGGCATCCTCTCGTTTTTGGGTTCCGCAGGTCTCGCTTTATGGACAGTATCAATACTACAATAATAGGTCTGGGGAGACGGGGGGCTTTTCTGATTCCGATAAATTTCGAGATGCTTATCAGATTGGATTTAATTTAAAATGGAATTTATTTGATGGGATGATTTCTGCAGCGAGGGCAGGCCAAGCATCTGAAAAATATTTTCAAGCAGATCGAGATTTGCAAATAACAAGAATACGGTCTAAGCAGGAGTTTGATTTTTGGAAAAGAAAATTTCGTTATTTTACAGCTGTTTACAAAGCTCGCGTTAGTGATTTAGCAAAAGCAACAGAAAGTGTGCGACTGGCTCGTATAGGAAGAAGAGCCGGTGTTCGCACCAATACAGATCTTTTAGATGCAGAACTAGAACTTTTTCGAGCCCGGGCTGGAGTTGTGAATGCTCAGGTAGGTGCGATAGAGGCACTTGTCAATTTAGAGATGGCAACGGGTTTGGAACTTTATAAATTTTGATTGGTGGAGTTGAATATGGCAGACGAAGTAAAAAAGAGTGTTAGGTTAACAGAGAAAAGAAAAAGAATATTAAAAACTGTGGGCCCAATTTTAGCGCTTATAATATTGTATTTTGTTTTTGAATTTTTCATGTATGTTAAAACAGATAATGCTCAAATTAGTGCTCATACGGTCATGCTTGCGCCAAAAGTTTCGGGCTATATTGTTAAAGTCAATGTCGTTGAGGGACAAAAAGTAAAACAATCAGATGTCTTGGCTGAAATTGACGATCGTGATTACAAAAATGCACTGATTCAGGCTCAGAGCGACTTACAATCAATTGAAGCGAAAATGAAAGAGGCTAGCAAAAATTATAGCAGAAGTAATGAGCTTCTTCGAACTGCGGTTGTATCGCAACAACAATTTGATGCTGCAACAAGTACATATAAAGATATCAAGGCACGTTACGATGCAGCTGAAGCACGAGTGAATCAGGCACAGCTTAATTTAGATAATACAAAAATTGTGGCTCCAGAAGATGGTTATATTGCTAAAAAATCGTTGGAGGTAGGACAACTTGCGGCCGTTGGAGTCCCACTTGTTGGTTTTGTTGGATCATCTGAGAGATGGGTGATTGCCAATTTTAAAGAAACAGAGATTAAAGATGTTCATGTTGGAAAAAAAGTTAAAGTTTCAGTTGATGCGATTCCACATGAGACTTTTGATGGTGTTGTTGAAAGCATTAGTGCGGCAACAGGAGCAACGTTTACTCTTTTGCCGCCAGACAATGCCACAGGCAATTTTACAAAAGTGGTTCAAAGAGTACCTGTTCGAATCAAAATACCAGATCTTTCGCCAGAGCAGATTGACCGGTTGCAGGCGGGGCTTTCTGTTGTTGTTAAGGTTCATATTTATTAAAGAAAGTTTTTATTATGGAGATGACCCGTGAGTCAAAATTTGTGGTGGCCGTTGCCGTTTTGGCTTCACTTTTGGAAATCATAGACACATCAATTGTGAATGTTTCCATTCCCACAATGATGGGAAATCTAGGTGTTACACTTGAAGATATTAGTTGGGTTTCAACGGGTTATATTGTGGCTAATGCCATTGTTCTTCCATTGGCTGCTTGGCTTGGAGAGCAGATTGGAAGAAGAACATATTTTATTTCGTGTATTTTGTTTTTTACGTTTACATCCGTTGCATGCGGTCTTGCTCCCAATCTTTTTTTTCTGACCATTTTTAGAGTCTTGCAAGGTCTTGCTGGTGGCGCGCTACTGCCCACATCGCAAACTTTAATTTATGAACAATTCCCCAAGGAAAAAGCTGGCATGGCAGGAGCCATTTTTGGCGTGAGTGTTATGATTGGTCCAACCCTTGGCCCCACTCTTGGTGGATATTTAACAGATAATTTTGGGTGGCGTTCTATTTTTAATATAAACTTACCCATAGGATTATTGGCAGCAGCACTTGCTTATCTCTATGTTAAAGAGCCAGAACGTATTTTGGAGAAAAAGGCCAAAAGAGCACATGGA
>JBDHWX010000031.1:0-13603 GCA_039810365.1 Bdellovibrionales bacterium
TAATTCTCTTTTTTGTTTTTGGATCTGAGTGTCTTCTATAGGTTCTTGTTTTGTTAATAAGTTGCACAACCCCAATAACACGCCCCTTGTTTGTCTTGATCGGTACTGCTAGCACTGATTTTGTTAAGTAGTCATATTTTAAATCAAAGTCAGTATTAAAAGAGTAGGGGGTATCTTCTGATAATTTATAACAATCATCTATTGTTAGAGTCTCTCCAGAAAGGGCCACAAAACCAGCAATACTTGTGGTATCAATTTCCATAAACATATTGCTTTCATGAATGTCTTCTAGAGATTTATTTATGGTTTTATGAAACCTGAGCTTATGATGAAACCTCGGCCTTGCTCCACCCAAACTATCTTGTGGAACTTTTTCTACTAAATAAATACTTCCACCATCGGCCTGCGTATTACTAACGGCCTCTTGCAAAATCATATCTAAAATTTTATCGGTTTCGTGTTCAGACGAAAGCGCTCTTCCAACATCTAAAAGAGATTGGAGTTCATTTTGATCTTTAATGACTGCAAGTTTCTTTAATTTTTTCATCAATTCTTTTCAGCACTTATTTATTCAACACTTTATCGACGAATTAAATGCAAAACTGTACCCAATAAGAGGTGGCTTTATTTTAATTTCTCATTTTGATGCAACAAACAAACAACACTCAACTATCGTCTTAAGACTTCCGAAGAGGTTATGGAACTTAAGACAGGAGTTTTTTATGGCAAAAGATCAAAAACAACAACAGCCACACAATAACGTCGTTTCAATGCCCCAAAAGTGTAAGGGGGAAAATTGCAAACACAAAGATAAACGAGCAGGCTTTTGTGATGAGCACTACATGTGGTTTAAAGAAGGATTAATCACAAAAGAGGGGATCAAGGTCATTGATTTTGATAAAAAAATGATGGCTTTACAAAGACGACACAAATCAGCTTAATTTTAAATTTTTCACAAACTTAAAAGGTAATCTTCACAGATTACCTTTTTTATTTTTTTAATATAAAATCAGAAATCTGGTCGGTATCAACAACACAGTGGCCGCCATTGATTTCTTTAAATTGATATAAAATATTTTTTTCTCTTAAAACTTGTGAAAGTTTTTTTGCTCCATCCATAAAATAAAAATCATCATGATCCCCAACTACAACATCTGTTAAAGGAAAATTTTGAGGATTAATTTTCTCTGCTAAGAATATCGGAGAAGAATTAAGCCAATCTTCTTGCGTTTTAAATTTATAAAGTTGAAATCTTTTAAGAAGCCATAAATACACAGACTCCTTTATTTGACTAAAAGACTGACTTTTATAATCATTAAAAATAAAAAAGTTTGTTTTGTAAGATTTTTTTAAAAATGGATTTTCTACCGGGATAAAAGGACATCCTAAAATAAGTTTTTGAATCTGGACTAGAGGATATTTTTGAGTCATATATGCCAATTGAAAGGCATTATACGCACCAAGAGAATTTCCATAAAATATTCTTTCTTTTGGATTGAGTCCTACTTTTTTTTCAATCTTTATTAAAATTTCTTTCACTAAAGATTGACTGACTTGATCATCTTGTTGAGCTATAAAAAAGGGATCAACGGAAACAGCCAGAACATCTGGAATATCCGGAACATCATTTTTTTTAAGTGAATTTTTTAAATCTTGATTTAATATTTGATGCCACTTCTCCCTTAGCTTTCTGTTCTTTCTTTGGTAAATCCACGCATATTCGCTATGAAGAATTCCTGGAAAAAAATAGACAAGTCTTTTAGAATTCTCTTTCATTTGAGAAAGACAATATTTTATGGAGGTTCCAGATTCTAATCTTTCAAAGTCGCAAGTAATAGCTTCATCTAAGTTTGTTTTGTATTGGTGATCAGAAATTTTTTTTATCTCTGGTGAGATAGTAACAAATAATGATGTTGATAAAACCCCAATGAGGTTCCACGGTGTCACTTAAAAACCTCTGTATTCTTAAAAAGTGGCTTAAAAATATCTTTTTCTGGCGCAATCAACAATTCTTCTTTAGATGTAACATCTTGAAACTCAATAAAAGGTAAATCTGTAATAAGACAAAGTGGTGTGCGCTCAGAACTTTCTCCCATAACAAGTGTTGCAGCCGTTGCTAAGCAATCAACAAGATTGGTTGTTGAAACTGTGAGTTTTCTGCCAAAAAGATCTTTTTTACCAATATGATTTTGAATTCCCTTAAATCCCCAGTGAGCAAGGCCAACGCCTGTGACGCCTTGTCTTAAGGGGGTGCATCTTGAATCTGTTAAAACAATGCCAAAATTTTTAACTTGATAGTGCCTTTTTAAATCATGCCACAGTTGACTTGCAACTTCGTAGGAATTTTTTGGCCACAAAATATAATCACCGTTTTCAGAATTAGACTCATCAATTCCTGCAGCTGGAATTAAAATGCCATCTTTAATTGTTAAATAACTTTGATACGTTTCTCCCAAAACATAATCGGCCTCTTTTGCAACAAGATTTTTTTTTGAGATTTCATTTTTGGGTATTGTCCTACCTTGCCCCAGAGCCACAATTTTTGACGTAATCAAAAGAACTGATTTTTCTTTTATTTCTCCAATATGCTCTTTAATAAAACTTACTAAATCTTCATTTTCTTTAAAAATTCTCGTTGTGATAGGTGAGACCTGCATAAATTCCTTTTGTTTTTTATTTTATAGTCTTGCTTTATGCTGTTGTCGAGAGAAAGCCAGATAAAAGGATCTTATTTGTTTAAAAAAAAGAATACAAAAAAAGTCGTACAACAATTAGGCAAATATTGATTTTTTATTAAAAAATCTTAATTTGAGCCATAAATAAACCGATAGAGAACTATCATGATAAGTATACAAAAAATAAAGTTAGCAATATTTTTATTTTTACTTATAGGCACTCTTCTTTTTGCTTATCAAAACTGTGGCGTACAGCAAGGCGGAAGCATTTATAGTTCATGCCTTGTGGGGGGAAATTGTGGTGGCGGTAATATTAACTTGTTAAGCGTTAGGCCTGACATACCCAATAATCAATATACGGTTGCTATTTCAAATTCTTTTGGTGGCACACCTGCTTTTAATAATATTTCCATCAGTGGTTCTTGCAATAATGGAGGATTTTTAAGAACAATCGTGCGTGCAACTATTCGTGGGGGAGTCAGTCCCATTTCGTTTACTTCTTATTGTGGACAAGATAATCGATTTAATATCTCAGGTTATGCAGCACTTAGCGCCGGATATTCTTATAGATTAGATATTGCCATCTCAGCTCTTAATGAATATCTCCAAGAAGTTTATGGTCCTAATTCTTATGTAGCACCAATAAATATTTTAACAATAGAGGCAAAACCACCAGTCTTGTCACTGCTAATGAATTGTAATAACAAAACAGCCTTGAATTGCTTACAAGGTGTCAATGCAGGGAATCCTTGGAATCTTCCAAGTGATACATCAGCTGTTGCTGATGCGATAACTCACTCTGCAGTGATAATATCAAATGCCTCTGGATCATTGCTTATACCAACTACGATTACAGGATTTTGCAATACTGGTAGTGATGTGACCGTAATGTTGATTCCTTATGGATATTCTTATTCCAATTTTTCAAATACCTCGCCTCCTATAACTAAAACAACGGCATGTGAGTCGAAAACATCGGCCATAGGAGCTTCTGACTATAATGGATATTTTCAGGTCAACAATTTATCCGTTCCGCTTGCAACAGGTTCTTCTGTCGTCCCTTGCCAAAATAATTCAGAGTGCTTGAGTAATCCTTTTAATAAATCCAACGCAAGACTTTATCAGGTTGTTGTTTCTCAAAACTTAGTTGTAAACCAAGGGGTCCAGCATATAGCTTCTAGTAGAAATGCATTTTTTAAATATCAAGATCCAAGTAACGGAAACAATTGGGATACTAATATTCTTCAAGAAACTTTAAAACGAATTGCCAAAGCCTTTTATTTTTCTCCTGGCTATCCTTCAACTTCTTCTCTTTATAGCAACTTTGCCTTGGCGGCCCAAAAGATTGTAGCCTCAAGAACACAAGGTAACTATCAATGTACCTCATCATCAACAACTTATTCTTATTACTATGGTACACGCAGTTGGATTTTAGATTTCATAGGTGCAAGCGAGTCTCTTGACAATCCCGCTTGTACGAATGCAACTCCCAATATCAAACTTAATTTAAACACAAATCCATTTACAAATATGAAAAATGCATCCACATGCGGAATAAATAGCAGTGTGACCCACATAACAGGTTCTTTTAATGCTCCCAATGAAGGTGCAAGACGAATTGCAGCCTGTTTAACATCACGATATGTTATGGGCTTTGGGCAACCCTCAAGTTCATCTAATCTCAATGCCTATGCCGATAAATTTACAAATATAGGAATTAAGTGCACAGACCAAGCCTGTAGCGCTTGTCAATTTCAAGATAACAGTGCTGTTCAAAGTTCAAATGGTATTATGAGCGATTGTAAGATCATGGCTAATTTTTATACTCAAGCCGTAACTTACCAGAACTCTCCCAATAAACTCATGCAGTTTTATATCAACTTTGTACTAGGCAATAACAGTTTATCAAATTCGACGGTCCAAGATGCTATTTTTAAAACTGTTTATCCCAATATCACAGATACCAATGTTATAAGTAGTATGCGTCCTCTTGAAAAAAATTACGATGGTTCCAACACACACCTTGGAGCCATGCCAAATAACAATTTTCCTCAACAGTAGAATCCTGTCGTAAAAAGACTTTATATTATTTAACTTTTTTTAAATCAATATTTCGAATTTGGCTCAATCCATTAACAGTCTTAGCAATTTCAATTTGACTTTTATATTCAGGATCACCTTGTTCCATATTTCTCATTTTAAGAGTTGAATACAGAATATATCGACCAGGTGTTTTAGCAAACTCAATCAATGTTCCTGAATGAATCCGAACTGTCTGAACATCACGAAGGGCTGTCACAGGATATCCGTGATCAAAATTATCAAAAGATTTACTTTCTAGACTATCAACGAGTAAAATTCCATTTGCATCAGATGGATTTTCAAAAGATCGTTTAAGGAAAACAAAAAATTCAGATCTTTGATTTTGCGAAATCTCAGAACCAGCAAGAGGTTTTTCTTCAACTGTATAGGTGACCTCAGTATCCTTAAACTTTAAAACATTAAGGACGTCGTCTGATTGAATATATTTTTTAAAATTTTCTTTAAAGCGAATTCCTAAGGAAAAAACAACCTCATCTGTATTTTTATCAGTAACGTAAACATTTAAAACAAAGTTATCAAGGTTTCGCCCATGAACATTACCAAAAGATTCTACTGCGGGAATAACAAGCTCACCAGAAGATGTTATTTCTGCTGGCGTCTCACGATTGCCACAGCTCTTGGTCTCAGACCACCATCCATACGTTTTGTAAGTACAAGAAGTCTGGGCCGTAACTTTAAGTAAATTTAAATCAAGAGAATTTTCTAAAACATTAATCTGAATTTTTTTTGCAGGAACCAGTGTTGCCGAATATCCTGTCGTGCCAAGAACTCCAAATAATATGCATACAAAGCTAAAAAAATAAGTGAATTTCATAAACTCCCTCCAGTAGAGGTTTTCATAATTACGCAGCATACTAGCATTTTGGGACAAAAATAGAAATACATTTTAAGTAAATAAGGCTTCTTTTTAAAAGGAACTTATCAGAGAGAAACAAAATGTTTTAAAAACTGTAAAAAACTTTTACATTTCTAAAATATTTTCTAACATCTCAAAAATAGATTATTCACAAAATTCAAATATTTAAGTTGTCTCAATTTAAGAGGGTTTTTAAAAACATAAATAAAATTGCCATACTAGACCATGGTTTAGTGATTCCAAAGGCAGGTCGAAAAGTCCTTATCGAGTAAGGATTTTAGAGAAACGTTGTATGTATGCTGATCATTCTCAAGATCTCCAAAGAAGCTAGAATATTAGCTTCTTATAGGAAAGGGGAAGCATATGTACAAATTCAAGTTCACGTTTCTTGTTGGGCTTTTCATTTCATACATGTTCATCTTGACAGCTTGCGGAGACAAGGCTGCTGATATTTCAATTTTGGCAACCAGCGATTCTTTTGTGCAATCAACTGCCATCAATAACAAAGTTGATATCTTATGGGTGATTGATAGCTCAGGTTCTATGGCAGAAGAACAACAAAACCTAGCCGACAACTTTAGCGCCTTTATCAGTCGGTTTATTACAAAAGGTTACGACTATCATATGGCTGTAACGGCTACAGATGCATGGAGAAGAGAGTTCAATCAATCGTCTTATGGATATCTTGCAAAATTCCGTGACGGAAATATTTATACTGGGACAACAAGTGATAATAGCGGTATTTTTATGATTTCTCCTTTAACATCTAATATTATTGATACCTTCCGTACAAATATTAAAGTTGGAATTACAGGTTCAGGCGACGAAAGAGCTTTTGATAGTATTAAACAAACTCTTATAAATACAGACAATGATCCTTATAACTTTCGTAGAACTGACGCTTTCTTAGCTGTTGTGATTGTTTCTGATGAAGATGATTTTTCACGCAATTCCTCTGGAATTGTTGGTTGTGATCATAGTACTTGCACAAATTTAAGAACAATAGATAGTTATAAAGATTTTCTTGATACTTATACCGGGTCAGTTGCAACAGATAGAAAGTATAACGTTTCAACAATTACGATTATTCCAGGAGACACCGCTTGTATGGCAGCCAACCCCTCATCAGGTGGAAATTATGGAATTCGTCACGTCCAGTTAGCTAACGAAACAAATGGTGTTGTAGGAAATATTTGCGATACAAACTTTTCAAATTCTTTAGACGAAATCTCAGGCCGAATTGCTGAGCTTTCTACACAATTTAGACTGGCTCGTGAACCTATTGTTTCAAGTATCGTTGTTCATGTTAACGGAGTTCTTATTCCAAATAACTCAGTCAATGGTTGGACTTATAACCCCGTAAATAATAGTGTCGTGTTCCACGGATCAGCCGTTCCTCCGCAGGGTGCAGATATTCAAATCTATTATGATCCAACAACTTTGACGTAAGTCGTTTTCTCTAAAGCTAGACTAGAACCTAGCCAAAATGGTGCTATGATAAGGGTATGTCGAAATACCCCATTCAGAAGCACCATTTTATTATCTTTGCTTTCTTTTTTATTGCTGGCATATTTTGGGGGAAATACTATTACTACGGCGATAATCAAAAAGTTTCTATTTTAAGAACAACCCCCCTTAGAATATTGGTAGAAGAAAAATCACTACCAACTGATGTGATCGAAAATTTTAGTCTCGAAGCCAATACCCCCATAGAAATTGACACTTACTCAACACTTCATGAACTCGATGGTGCTTTAGAAAAGCACAGCTATGACATCATCTGGTATAAAAGTCTTTTTGCAAATGATCTTCTTAATAAAAATCATCTTCAAAAAATGGCAACAAAAGAACTTAAATTTATAAAAAACATATCCGTAGACTTTAAAAATCCGCCTTACGATAAAAAAAATGAGTATGTCATTCCTATCTTGTGGGGAGTTAATAAAGCCACACTTTGGACAGAAAATATAAGCATCTATAGGTCTGCAAGAAATATTGCTAAAGCATATGAATTTATTAATTATATTTTTGATCCTGATATTACAAAGGCAATCGTAAAAACAAGAAATATCGCTACCACAAGTAATTCTTTAGAAAAAACTGATATCCCGGCAAATTTAAAGCCCTCAGCTCTTCGAAGAATCCCTATTCATACATTAAAATACGAAACAAATTAAGAATTATTTTTAAGTCCGTGAGCACCAGATTCAAGCCTTCCAAAAGAAGACATCTCTGTAAAAGAAGCTCTATCTTTCATCTCAGAAATTGTTGTGGCATTAACGTAACTCATACCAGAGCGAATTCCTCCGCAGACCTCTAAAATAACATCTCGAACATGTCCTTTAACAGGGACAAGAGTTGATTCTCCTTCAGGAGCCATACCTTCTGGTAATTCTCCACGCCAAGAAACCTGAGCAGCTTTTGAAGCCATTCCACGGTATTTTTTCATCCCTTTTTTGATTTCACCGGGAGTTTCAATGGTACCAGAAAGCATACTTCCAAGCATAACAGAACTTGCTCCAGCGGCTAGAGCTTTGACTATGTCACCAGATGTTTTAATTCCGCCATCAGCAATAACAGGAATTCCTTTTTTCTGTGCAACTTCTGCACAGATTGCAACGGCTGTTAACTGTGGAACCCCACAGCCTGTAATGATTCTTGTCGTACACATAGAACCTGGGCCAATACCAACTTTAATGGCATCAGCACCAGCCTCTATAAGATCTAAAGTTCCCTCTGGCGTTGCAACATTACCTGCTACAATTTGTACATTTGAAAAAGTCTTTTTAAGATACTGAACCGTTTCTATCATTTGAACCGAATGTCCATGGGCAATGTCGACAGTTAAAACATTAGCCCCTGTTGTTACCAGGGCTTGAGCCCTTTCTTTAAAGTCTTGATTAACCCCAATACTTGCTGCAATGGTAGTAAGGCCTTTTTCTTTTAATTGTTTTATCTGGGTACATTGCTCTTCAATAGACATAAAACGGTGAAGAATTCCAACACCACCAAGCTCATCCATAGCTTTTGCCATTTCAAATTCTGTAATGGTATCCATGTTCGAAGAAATAATAGGAATCTTAATTTTAATATCTCTTGTAAAGGTTGTAGAAAGGTCTGGATCTTTACGTGAACGTACATCTGACTTATTGGGAACAAGTAAGACATCATCAAAAGTGAGGGCTCGATCTCTATTAGGAATATCTTTCCAATTAAATCTTAGTGACATATCTTCTTCCTCTCCTGGTAGTATTTATAAAAGAATAAAAATATAAAACTCTCAATTGCCATCGTTATTAAAAACAGAACTATCCATACGAATGGACTTGTATAAATATTGTGGCTAACCCCAATTAGTTCTAACACAAAAATAATAGATTGGGTCAATAACAAAAGGCCAAAGGTTAATAAGAGCTTATCTTTAAAGAGCTTTTCACATTCCATAAGCGCGTCTTTTTTACCTTGCTTGTAGTCATCATCAAAAAGGACAACATAAGAAATAAAGTAATAGCAAATTGCTGTACGAAATCCTCTGTAGAGAAACTTAAAGCCCCAGTAAATTGTAGGTAAGGTGAGTATTCCCAAAAGAAACCATAAAGAAACACGTCCCATGGCCCTTAGAGTTTCAATAAGAAGGTCACGAAAGTAATAATAAAAAAATGAGGTTATTGATTCTTTAGAATCACTTATTTTAGCAACGCCGTAACCCATTATAAGTGTCCCAATGATTCCGCTAAACCAACTCAATATAGCTGCCATGGCTTGATACATTAAAGATGTCGTTTCGCTAGCTGCAGCTAAATTGTAGAAATGTTGAAAAAAAATACTCAAAATGCTGGTTGTAAAAAGGAGTGGCCCCAATATTTTGAAAAAAAAATTTTTAAATTCTGCAAAACACGTTTTATCTAAAAGCATTTTAAAACCATTATAAGATTCATTTAAAACGTAGATGTTCCTTAACTCTTGAGATTTTAACAAGTAATTTAAGATCAAATCTTGAAATTATCGTTTGTTATAATACTGGCAATTTTTATCATATGGACACTATTTTTACCATGTAAAAATGTAATGTCGGCCTTTCCTCTTGTATAATTAGTGTGAATTCCAGTATTTTTGCAACTAGCCATTTAACTAAAAACTAAGAGGAGGCCAAATGGTTCAAACAAAAATACTCGCTGCATTAGCGATCGTGGGGCTTGCGACGTCTGTTAACGCGCGCGATATCTCAGGATCTGTTAGAGCAACAGCGGATCAAGTTACAGGTGCAACACAAGCAACAGCAGATGCTGCTACAAGTTCTGCACAAAACATTGCAAAAGGTATTTCTGCTGCTGGACAGTCATTGTCTGATGCTGCAAAAAGTCTAGCAAAGAATGTCCATGCTGCTGCTGTTTCTTCTGCTAACGGAACATCAAAAGCTGCTAACAGTGTTGCTGATGCAACTTCTCAAGCCGCTGCTAAAGTAAAAGCTGCTGCTGTTTCTTCTGCTAACGGAACATCAAAAGCTGTTAATAGTGTTGCTGATGCAACTTCTCAAGCCGCTGCATCTGTTTCTAAAGCTGTCCAAAGTGGAGCTCAAGCCGTTGCTAATTTTTCTACTTCAGCTGGAAAAAATGTTTCAGCTTCTGCAAGAACTCTTGCTACAAGTCTTTGGGATGCAACTGTTGCAACAGGAAAAGGACTTAATGGTCTAAGCCAAGGCTCTACAAACGCATCTGCTCAAGCTTCTCAATCTATTTCTGGTCGTACAGCAATGGAACAAGCTCAGATTGATGAATTAGGAAACGCTTTTTTAGCTTACAGAGATGCAAACCTTGCTGGTGTCGAACTCGAAGTGCAATATAAGTACAATGACTTTGTCGATGCTGCAGAAAAATTAAACCCATCATTAACAGCAGAAGATCTTGTAGCTGGCCTTAATCTTTTTGCTGAAATGACAGCAAGTTTATAATCGAACTCTAAAGTTTCTGAGGAGCTGGAGAACTACGATAACGAAATAGTAGTTAGGTCTCCTCAAGCTAACCCCACCTAAGAAAGTTTGTGGGGTTTTTTTATGTCTAGTTTAATGCCAGCTTGTTATTTGCCTTATATAATTATTGCACGTCGTGTTATTTTTTATGGGATAACTCCCTCCTCCGTCATATAATTCACATGAAAAAAATAGACTTAAACGTTTTATTTAAAGAGGTCTTATGCAAAAAATAGTTTCAATCTTAATCACATTATCTACTTGTTTGGTTTCTCAAGGAAATATCTTTGCCTCCGAACATCTTCAAATTCGCAATATACCTACTACGCCACAACTCGAAAGCTTTTTAAATCAAATCGAATATGTACTTCCACCTAGGTTGATCCAAGAAGTTTCAAAGATTAAGCATGGTAAAGTTAATATTTCTTTTGAAGAAATTAAGAATCAGGGTGAAGAGATTATTCCACCAAAATGTTCTGAGGTAGTCGACTCAATTTCCATGTCTCGCTTTGTAAAAAACAAATTGGCCTCTGAAAAGTTGAGCATTCGTGACGCCAAATCTATTCGCTACAATAATCAAATACAATCTTACGTAACTTTACGAAACGATATAGTTTTACACTCTGGCTTTTTAAATATTATTCAAAATACACAAGAAAACTCGGTAGAGTTTTCTTGTGAGCATAAAAACCTTTATCGTTTAGCTATAGCAAATGTGATTCATGGTCTTGCAACAATTTATGATTCACCTAAGGGGTTATCTCTGCAAGACCAAAGAGACCCTAGAAAACTAAGTACAACAACTCCTAATCGAGTTTCGGGAGCACTTCGCTACGCCTATCTTGCCAACGGCAGTGTGCGAGGTATGAATAACGATGGTTTTTGGCCAAGAGCACTTAACCCTTTTGAGTTTGCAGGCAATTTCGCCGATCACTTTGCCTATAACCTTGAATATTTCCTTTTAGATCCAGAATACGCCTGTAGAAAACCTTTGCAGCAAGAATTCTTTTCCATGCTCTTTAAACAAGATAATCAGCCCTTTGATCTCTATCAAACATCAAGAGAGTGCATCGTCAATACAAAGCTCTTAATTCCACACAGAATACGAACTGCAAGTGTTGATGAAAATGGACTCTACAGAGAAAAAATTTCAACAACTCGCAGTCAGTATGATCTTGATCCCAATCGCATCTACAACATCTATTATTTCTTAGCTGGAGCAGGTGCGGGAGCAGGATCATTTGGTCACTCAATGTATAGGATAGCATCTTGCAAAGAGGGACAGCCATTAACTGAAAAATGTCTTATTCAGACAAGAGATTTAATTGTGAATCCAAGAGCTAATCCCCTTGAGATGCGACTTGATAATATGCGTGGAATTTTTGGTGGGTACCCTTCTATGTTCTTAGTAACCCCCATGGATGAGATATGGAATGAGTATGGAACAGGAGAGCTTCGAAATCTTTATAATATTCCACTTATAGGAGAAAAAACAGTAGACGGTGAGGGCAACCCTATTAATGTTATGCCAAAAGATCAAAAGAAAAGATTTATCTATGCAACACTTGATCAATATTGGAATTACTATGGTAATTATAAATTTGTCTCTAACAATTGCTCTGATGAGACTATGCGCCTTTACCAAATGTCATCAGAAAATGAAAAAGTATTAAGATTAAATATTTTAAAACCTTTTGATGTATCTGATAAGTTAGGAAAACTTGGTCTTGCCGACATAGCACAATTAAACACCCAAGAAAAAAATCAGTCCATTATTTCAAAGTTATTTTCAATGATTTCTAAAAAAGATGTAAAATGGACTGATTTTGAAAAAGCTTGTGAGAACTACAAAAAACAAAATCAAACACTTATTTCAAGAAAGTGTTATGTATATGGAGCAGTTCGTGACCTTGCTCTTTTGGGCGGAGCTAGTCCTAATCAAGTTGATTCGCTCAAAAAAGTACAAAAGATCGCAGAAAAGTGGGAGAACCTTACGACTCCTGATATCAAAGTATCAAAACAGACAATGACCCAACGCTCCTGTTCAGAGCAAATCCATCAGACAGAACAAGAACTCGTTTTAAAAAATTCTTTTGAACAATATAAAAGAAGCTACCAAGACTTGATAAATCGTGCGAAGACGGATGCAGAAAAAGATCAAATCAATCGTAATTTTTATTTATTAACTTATTATATAGATTATCAACGAGCTTCTTCTATTGGTAATGATGCCGTTCAAATAGCCTATCAAGTTGGATACAACAAGAAGAAAGAGGGAAGTGATGCGCCAAGTGTTCCAAAGAATTTGGCACTCACATCTGAAGAAATTGCCAAAATAAAAGACGCTGTTGAGAAATACACGGACTTAGAAACAAATATGATGCCATATCAGAGTTTATCTGTAAAACCAGGTTATGGTATTCCACTAGAATCTGAAGTTGTTCGGGGTGATGACTTTTTTAACCTCTACATTCAAGAAGATACAGCCACTCGTGATGTTATTGAAGCAACAAAATGTCTTTTAGGATATGAGTATGTTGTTTATAAAGAGGTACAAGAGTTTTTAAAGGAACTAGCAAAAAAGAGAGCTCAATACATTTCTGCAACTCAGAGCCCCAAGAGATAGCCATTGCTACAAAATCTTATGCCTATAAATTAAGCGAGACTGCTTGTAAGTCTCGCTTTTTTTTGACTTTCACAAGGGAAGTCATTAACTTCTATTGTTTCTTATTTTGAAGGCCCCGGTGGCGAAATTGGTAGACGCACAGGACTTAAAATCCTGGGCTACGATAATATCGGGCGTGCCGGTTCAATTCCGGCCCGGGGCACCAAGCCTTGAGATGCGCAGGTCAGACCGGCGCGAGGCTCAAGGCGCTGAAGTTCTGGTTCTCCCTACGCAAGTTTAGGTTCTCGGTCCATTCCGGAGACATGCTTTACACTTTGTACCGGAGACATGCTTTACACTTTTTGAAACGCAAAAGGATCGGTTCTCCCCACGCA
>JBDHWX010000032.1:0-13115 GCA_039810365.1 Bdellovibrionales bacterium
ATGGAGTATCCAAGAAGAGTCAAAATGGCTGCTAAAATCTGAACACTCATTTCCTTTCCCATAAAAGTCAGAATTGCAAGAGTCACAACCGCATCATGAAAAAGACAAAGAATCCCACCTGGTGCATAGATGTAATCAAAGCGAAAACCAACGTAGATCAAAAGCCCTAGGAGACTGTAAAGAACTGCAAGGAAGGCATTTTTCTTGAGTTGATCACCCACTTGTGGCCCGACCGTATCGACTCTTCTAATTTCTGGGCCAAAACTTGCAAGTTCCTTTTGAAGCCCATCTGTAAAATTTTTTACAGCGGTTTGAATATGTTCATTTGTCTCTTTAGCATTTGCCAATTGTTCTGTATCAAAGCGAACGAGATATTCATTGCTATCACCAAATCTTTGTATCTGAGGGTCTTTAATTTTTATCTCGTCTAAAACTTTGCGAACCTGATCCGTTCCAACGTTTTCTTTAAACAAAATTTGAATCTCTGTTCCACCCTTAAAGTCAATTCCGTAGTTAAGCCCTCTGACAGAAAGATAAATAACACTTAAAATAAAAATAACAACAGAAGCTGTGACATAGTATTTATCTTTACCAACGATATCAAATCTTCCAGAATCTTTTGTGTCAAAATAATTTTTTGGGATACTCATAAGCTCTTTCCTTAAATTGCAATTTTTATTTTAAATTTTTGTGTTAATAAATCAGCAAATGCTTTGGTACAGAAAATTGCCGTAAACATAGAACTCACAACACCAATAATAAGAGTCGCACCAAATCCTCTCACAGGTCCTGTACCAAAATAGATAAGAAGAGCAGCTGTTAAAACTCCCGTTAAGTTAGAGTCAATAATGGCCGACATGGCTCGCTCATAACCAAAGCGAATTGCTGTTTCTAAATCCACACCACGTCTTAGCTCTTCTTTAATTCTTTCATTAATGATCACATTCGCATCAACGGCCATACCCATAGTTAAGGCAATACCTGCAACTCCAGGTAATGTTAGTGTTGCACCTAAAGCTGAAAGAAAAGCCAAAATCAAAATGCCATTAAAAATAAGAGCAAAAGAGGCCAAAATTCCAAAGCCTTTGTATGCTATCAACATAATTGCAAAAATTAAAATGGTTGCAACAATTGTTGCCTCCTTTGCCTTGGCAATAGAATCAAGACCAAGAGATGGCCCAACAGTTCTTTCTTCTAACTGTTCTAATTTTGCTGGGAGTGCTCCTGCTCTAAGAGCCATACTAATAATTTTTGCCTCGTTCATAGTTTGCTCGTAATTACGATTTCCAAGTTCGATTACGGCATTTCCGCCACCAATTCGTCCCTTAATGTTAGGAGCTGCATAAATCACATCATCTAAAACAATAGCCAACTGGTGATTGACATTTTTTTCTGTCACATTAGCAAATTTCGTAGCTCCTGCTGGGTTAAAACTCATGGCCACTTCTGGAGTGTTGTATTGGGAAAATGTCACCTGTGCATTCTTAAGATCATCTCCTGTCAAATCAGCTGTTGCCCCAACAAGATAAGCAGTTTTTCCTGCTGCCATGGTTTCCGCACCGTCTGACTTTTCAAAAAGAATTTTTCTATCCTTTGGCAACTTAGACTTTAAATCTCCGTTAATGCGCTTAACGTAATCGTTGTATTTCATAGAGACGAGACTATAGTTTCCCTTTTTTTCAACCTCTGCTACCCAATTGTTCACCTCAGCTGTTGGAATCGTGCTATCCACGAGGGTAAACTCAAGACGTGCTGTTTTATTAATTAATTCTTTGGCATGAGAAGCATCTTCAATTCCAGGAAGCTGAACCAAAATACGATCGTCTCCTTGAGCCGTAATCGAGGGTTCGGCCACACCAAATTCGTCAATACGATTACGAAGAGTTTCAATGGCTTGCTCCAATGTTTTCTTTTTAAACTCTCTTAGTTCTGCTTCGTTATATCGGAGCTTAATGTTAGAACCATTTTGCGAGTCGAGTAAAAACTCTCGATAGTCTTTTGAAACAGTTTCGGCTACCTGCTTTGCTTGATCTGCATTTTCAAAATCAATGGAAACTTCAATACCATTTTTATTATTAGTAATATGAGAGTCTTTTGCTACAGCATTTTTTTCTTTATAGTCCTCTATCATGGAACTCAAAAATCTTTTGGCATGTTCCCCAATAACTCCCTGAACATCAACACCCATCACAAGATGGATTCCGCCTTGAATATCCAATCCATAAGTAACTTTTTTCCCAGAAAAAAACTTGATTTTGGAAACGTCCATAAAATTAGGGAGAATATAAATAAATCCCCATAAAAAAATAAAAACGACAACTGAAACTCTAAGCCATAATGTTTTGCTCATTGTGATATTTTCTCCTGTTTTTAATTAGGGGTGTTGGCTGGCTGAGCTTTGACTTCGGTATTCACCGGAGACAAGACGTAGCTTCTTATCACTTTCATTTTTGTCCCATCTTCAACTTCAAGTGTAATAAATTTATCTGTTAAAGAGTCAATTTTACCAATAATGCCGCCCGCTGTGACAACAAGTTCTCCTCTTTTGAGTTCAGAAAGAAATTTTGCATGTTGTTTTCTTTGTTTGGATTGTGGACGAATCATTAAAAAATAAATCACACCAAACATGACAGCAAATGGAAGAAGGCTTTCCATAATACTTGGCTTAGCGCCTGCAGCCGTTTGTGCAAAAGCTGTTGATTGAATTGCAATTGTTAAAAATACGAAAATGGCTCTTAATAACATAGGCTTCCCTTTTTAGGTTCGTTTTAAAAATTTTGATAAAAATCAAAAGGTTAAAATCCCTTTTTTTTGTAAAAGAATCAATCTTGAGCTAATTGCGTTAATGTCTGATCTCGAAATTTTTCCCAGGTTCCAGCCAAGATATGACTACGAGCTTGCCCAGTGAGCCTCAGATAATAGGTTAAATTATGAAGAGAATTGAGTCTTGAACCAAGAATCTCACCCTGAAGATAAAGGTGACGAATATAAGCCTTACTAAAATTCTTGCAGGTATAGCAATCACACTCAGGATCAACAGGATCTGAATCCATGCGATACTCTTCTCTTTTAATATTTATTTTACCTTGCGATGTGTAAAGAGTTCCGTTTCTTGCCACTCTTGTAGGCAAAACACAATCAAACATATCGATTCCAGCATCAATCATCAAAATCAAATCTAAAGGTGTTCCAACCCCCATAAGATATCGCGGTTTTTCTTGGGGCAGATGAGGGGCAACCCTGGGAACGAGCTTATGCATCTCAACAATGGGTTCACCCACAGAAAATCCTCCCAATGCATAACCAGGAAGTTCAATGGAGGTAATTTCTTCTAAACTCTGCATACGGGTTTCATAATGAAGCCCACCTTGAACAATTCCAAATAAAAGACTTTCTTGGAGAGTCTTTTGTTGAAGCCTGTCTATTTCTTCTTTGCAGCGTTTGAGCCATTTTACAGTAATGGCCATAGAATCTTTAACTCTTTGGGGGCTAGCTGGAAACTCGGCACAGTCATCAAAGGCCATAACGATATCTGAGCCCAAATCCATTTGAATCTGCATGCTTTTTTCTGGACTTAAAAAACATTTTGCACCATCTAGATGGTTTCGAAATTCAACACCTTCTTCTGATATTTTTCTTAAACTACTTAGGCTAAATACTTGAAATCCACCGCTATCTGTTAAAATGGGCTTAGACCAATTCATAAACTTATGAAGCCCGCCCATTTCACGAATCAGTTTTTCACCAGGTCTTAAATGAAGATGATAAGTATTACCTAAAATAATTTGAGCCCCTAGGGTTTCAAGCTCAAGTGGTGTTAAAGATTTTACTGTGGCCTTGGTGCCAACGGGCATAAAAATGGGCGTTTCAACAAGGCCATGAGCCGTTTGAAGCTTACCTGCTCTTGCTTGACCTACCTTTTTTTGAAGCTCAAATTGTCCAACTCTCATCTTTTCTTCTTCCATATTGTCAGATCACCATAACTAAAAAGACGAAATTTTCTTTCAATAGCCCAGTTGTAACACCTTTTAACATTTTCAAGACCGGCAAAAGAAGCCACTAAAGCTAAAAGCGTTGTCTTAGGTTGATGAAAGTTTGTTAACAGAATATCGATGATTTTAAAATCAAAATCTTCTCGAATAAAAAGATCAGTTTTTCCAACAAAGTCTCCCTCAGAATTTTTCCCAATTTTTTGATAGGCACAAGATTCTAAAGATCTCACAACTGTCGTCCCAAGGCCCCAAATTTTGTGACCTTTCTTTTTTTGCTCTAAAATACGATTCCAGACCTTGTGCCCCACGAAAACTTCTTCAAAATGCATTTCGTGCTGGTTTAGGTCTTCTGTTTTTATAGGTAAAAAAGTTCCCATACCCACATGAAGAGTGATTTTTTCAACAAAAACTCCTTTTTGACTGAGTTGCATTAAATCTTCCTGGGTAAAGTGAAGACTTGCCGTGGGAGCGGCCTGAGAGCCCATCTCTTTTGCCCAAGATGTTTGATACCAACTTTCGTCTTCTTTTTGCTGATGCCTTTGTCCCCTTGCTTTTTGGATATAGGGAGGAAGAGGAACTTCACCAAATTTTAAAAAGTAATCTTCATCAATTTTTTTTGAGATGCGAACAATCTGCGGAAGTCCTTGTTCTTGAAGTTCCAAAATGACATTATCTGGTAAGCTCACCTTTTCTAAAGACTTTAAGCGACTAGCCGGAAACAAGACCTTCCACTCTAAATTTGAAATCCTTTCCAAAAAAAGGATTTCAAATTCTTCTTTAAGGGTTCTTCCAAAAACTCTTCTCTTAGAAACTTTGGTTTCATTAACAATAAAAACATCACCTGGTTCCATTTTTTGAAAAAGTTCTTTTTTAGAAATCTCTTGAGGTTTACCATCTTCGATCCACATCATCCGAGACGGTCTCTGAGGAGATATTGCTATGAGTTCTTCTGGGTATAAAAAATCAAGATCAGAAAGCTTCATCTTGAAGTGTGTACTGTGGAAAATAGTGTTTGAGTATCATTTTGTAATTTAGACCATGTTCTGCCCAGGCTTTAGCCCCCCACTGGCACAAACCGACACCATGGCCAAATCCTCGTCCATGGATTATAAAATTTTTCCCCTTTTTTTGGATTTCGAAAAGAGTACTTTTGATTTTTCCATACCCGAGTCTCCTGCGAAATTCTTGAGACGAAAACTCCTTTTTTTGATCTAAGTTACTTAAGATGACCTTTTCTGCTCTCCCAGACGGAGATCTCTGAGGAATCTGAATTTCTTCTGGTAAAAATGGGAGCTGAAGATTGGATTGAATTTCTTGAGAATCCAATAAATATTCCCAGTTTCTATTAGGACCTTTTGGGCAAAATTGATCGACTACAGAAAATTCGACTTCCTTTGCTCCCCACACCTCACTTGACTTTTCTGTTTGGCCGCCGCAGTCGGCATGATAAAGAGTTTTGGCCGGCCTTCCCTGCCATAAGAGGATCTGGTTTTTTGTTTCATTTAAAATCTCTTCAAGTTTTTCTTGATCTTTTTGAGAAAGAGCTGAGCGATAACGATAAACTTGATCATTGACAGTAGAATCCAACTGGTAAGGATTTTGTTTTCTTTCTTCAAGCATTCTTAAAGTAAAAGACCGTGCTATAATAGCTTGAGCCTTAAGAGCTTCCTTGTTCCAAGCAATGGGCATTTCAAATGGCAAAACTCCCTTGAGATAATCTTCTAAGTCCAAAACAGCAATCACATCTATTTTTGTTTTGGATCTTGGCCATAAAAAAATGTGAGAAGGCACTTCTTCTGTTTTGAGTCTTAAAAAATCACCTTGTAGAGTTAAATAATCTGAATAAATCGTTTTGACTTGGTCTTCTGAAACCTTGTATTGCCAGATTTTTTTTGAAAAATCTTTTAACTCCACCTGAATTTGTTGAACCCGAGGGATTGCGACTCTTTGAAACGGTTTTTTTTCTCCCTGAAAGCTTAAAGAAACTCCTGAAACTTCAAAAACTGACATATTAAGTGTTGCAATGCGCACACGAACCTGTGTCGCCCCATGTGCCTGCATCGCCACCATCACCAACAAAGGTGCCAGCCAACTTTTTAGCATGTGCTTGATATTATTAATTTTTTCTTTAGTCTCCATGAAAAACTTCCTCTTGCTACCCCAAAAAGCGGCTGGCACCTTTATTTTCCTAAAAAGGGTTTTACGAGATCCATTGGGAGTGGAAATACCACAACAGTTTTTCCTTCTGTAGAAATCTCGTTAAGAGTTTGTAAATAGGCAAGCTGTAAGGCTGATGGAGAAGAAGATAAGGTATTTGATGCCTCAGCAAGTCTCGAAGCTCTTTGAACCTCACCATCAGCACTAATAATTTTAGCTCGACGTTCTCTCTCAGCTTCTGCTTCTTGAGCCATGGCCCTTTGCATTTCTTTTGGTAAGTCGATGTTTTTCACTTCAACAGCCGTTACTTTCACTCCCCAGCCTTCTGTATCTTCATCTAAAAGAGTTTGTAATCTTTGGTTAATCAAATCTCTTTTCATCAGGATTTCATCTAAAATAAATTGCCCCATAACCGATCTTAAGGTGGTTTGAGCTAACTGACTTGTGGCATAGTAATAATCAGCTACCTGAATAATGGCCGACTCAGCATTCACGATTCGAAAGTAAACAATGGCATTCACTTTAATCGAAACGTTATCTTTTGTGATCACATCTTGAGGCTGTACATCCATGGTCACAATTCGCATATCGACTTTAATCATGCGCTCAATAAAGGGAATCAAAATGATAAGCCCTGGCCCTCGAACTCCAACAGAGCGACCAATACGAAAAACAATGCCACGTTCGTATTCTTGTAAAACCTTTAACGATGACGTTAAAATACTGAGCACAACAAAAATAGCGACTATAATTCCAATACTCATAAGATCTCCTTTTTAAACCTTTTTTACTTTTAAAATTAATCCTTCAACCGAAAAAACCTCAACCATGTCTTGAGTCTGGATATCTTGATCACATTCAAACTTCCAACGCTCACCAAAATATTTCACCCAACCCGTGCGAGGAGTCTCTAAGGATAAAACTTGAAGCCTTTGGC
This sequence comes from Bdellovibrionales bacterium, assembly GCA_039810365.1. Taxonomy (GTDB): domain Bacteria; phylum Bdellovibrionota; class Bdellovibrionia; order Bdellovibrionales; family JAEYZS01; genus JAEYZS01. Next base: position 7,087 of record JBDHWX010000032.1, read on the forward strand.
CAATTAACTCCTCATGTCCTGTCTTGACCTTTACCTTTCGATTTCTCAAGGCCAAAAGACCCACTCCAAACATTAACGCTCCAAGAATTATGGCTGTTGGCAAAATAGTATAAAGCGGAAGATGATATGCTGTTTGCGCTGTATCAAAAAGAAAAATTCCACCTAATACAAATGCAACGACACCACCAATACCCAAAGCTCCATAACTTGAAACAAACAATTCAAGAACAAGCATAGTAATTCCTAAAATAATGAGCGCAAGTCCTCCCCACCACACATCCAAGCGATGAAAACTCACAAGGCTCAAAATAAGTCCGATACTACCTGCGACTCCGGGTAGGATCATGCCAGGATGAGTAAATTCAAAATATAATAAAGCTAAAGAGCCCATAAAAATAAAATAAGAAATTTGTGGATCTGAAATAAGTTGCAAAATATAAAAGCGAGAACTCGTGGGAAAAACAATGATCTCACCAACCTGTACTTTTTGCTTTTCATTCTGGATAAGAACCTCTTTTGCCTGAGCCTGAATCAAAAAGTCTTCTGTATCTTTTGCTAAAATATCAAGTGCCTTAACTCGAATAGCTTCTTCACTTGAAATGGCTTTTGCTTCTGTAATCATTTGCTTAGCAAAATCCTGATTCCTATTGCGAAGACTTGCCAACCCCTGAACCCAGCTGACAGTATCGTTGATCATCTTGTTGCGAAGATCTTTTGCCATGTCTTGTCCGGTACCTTCAATGGGTGTTGCTGCACCAATATTGGTAGCCTTTAAAGCACCATTCACATGGCAGGCCTGTAAGATAATGGCTCCAGCACTTCCAGCATGAGCCCCTTGTGGAGCCACCAAACATAAAAATGGAACAGGAGAATTGAGTATTTTTTCAACGATCATTCTGGTGGATTCTAAATTTCCACCCGGTGTATTAACGAGTGTTAAAATAGACTCACAATTTTCTTTTTTTGATTTTTCTATGGCTCGGTTCATATAGTCCACAACGCCTGGACCAATCACACCTTCTATTTTTATTTCCAAAGTACACTGAGCACTAACTTTTGTTCCTAAAAATATCAAAATAATAAAAAATAAAATCTTCATAATTTTATCTTGGGAGGTTAGATATTACTTTTTGGAGTCCCGCCCAAATTTCCTTTTTAATTTCAGGTTTTTGCAACATCTCCTGTGGGTGAAGTGTTACAAAAAATGAAACATTACCCTCAGATATTTCTTGATGAAGGCTTTTTTGTTTTTGTGTAACTAAGGAAAGCCCCTCTGTTCCAAAATAAAAAATATACTGATACTGATGCCCCTGTAAAACCTTTTTAAGAGATTCCATCGAAAAAAGATTTCTATCGATAGCCCAAGTTACAATATCTACATTTGAAAATGAAAGTTTAAGGGCAATAATTATCTTTTCTAAGAGTTGAAGCTCTTCACTATGAAGGAGTTGAAGATGGTCTTCAAATGAAGATGTCATAAACAAAACTTTTCCATGATTTTGCGCTTGATAGTAGAGCTGACCATGATCAGACTTCGAAAAAGGATCAAGGCTAAAATCTCCCATAACAGAGCAAATACCTAAAACATTTTTTAAATAATAAAGCCTTGTCTGTGTCATCTCTGAAATCTTTTGCATAGTTAAGAAAGCTAACAGTGAACAGGAATGATGACAAGGTGTTGGGTGCCCACACATTTAAAGTGCGGCAAAAACGACCTAGGACCATGGTATAGAGCATCATTTGCAATGGCAAGATCCTCTTAAGTCTATCTAGGGACTCCCGAAGAGAAGTTATACAAACAACAAACTCATGGATGAGGGGCACTTATGGATATGCAAAAAGGAATTTTAAAAAATCACGAAACCAACGAAGAAATCGTACACGAGCTCAACACATGCTGCCTTTGTGGAACCACTCTTGAATTTACCCACATTACCCACAAAGAAACTCATGAGGTGAAAGAAGCTGCAAAATGTCCTGCTTGCGGTATTCAAACAAAAGTAAATACCTTTATCTTACAATAGCTTTAAAAAAGCGCAGCACAATTGACGATATTTAAACCTTGGTTGCCTGCATTTTCAACCGGCACATCTTTCCATTGATTTTTTGATTGTTCATCTGATGCCAAATTTGCATCTGCAAAAATATGGGAAATTTTTAGTAATTTTTTATTCTTATATTTAATGTATCCAGCAACTCTTTCCCTTGCTAACGCAATATACATTTCAAGGCGTCTTATAGTTTTTTCTGATTCTATGGAATCATTTTTTTGAGAGAACAAATCCAACTCTGCCTCCGCAATTGCAATATCTAGCTGGTAAGTCCAAAGATTACTAAACTCCTCTAAATAATAGAGCTTACGAGAAAGTTTATTTTTAATATCTTTTATTTGAGAAAGCGTATCTTGACTCCCATTGGTCTGAATCACCGAAACCATCCACGAAATTTTACGATAAAGGCTTTCGTAATTTTCATCGTAGAAATCAGGCGCTACCTCAATGGCTTTTTGAATCCTAAAAAAGACAATATCCAGCTCTTCAGGCGTTACAGCATAAATACCCATTACTTTTCTATCAAAAGTATCTAATGATTTTAAAGATTCAAATTCTGGTCTCACCTGTGCTGAGCCATAAATGCCAAATCCTAATATCAACAAAAAGACAAAACTTTTCATTAAAGGGTTCCGCCAAATAAGGACTGACAAGTCACCACCATATTCTTTGAAGTTAATAAAGTTGGGCTTGAAATATCATTTAAAGAAAAAATCGGAAGATCTTTTGGTAATTCAATCTTTGCTAGCACTCTTTTTTTCTTATCTGCAATGATGGCATTGATGTCGGCAAACTCACGTGGAACCAAAACTCCCTCTTTAAACTCGATACTGTGGTTTTTCTTTTTTGCAAATCCAGTTAACGGTTCTGGTTTAATGGCTCCCTGCTTTTTACTTTCTTCATCGATGACTTGCCAAATATTTTGAGGAAACTGAATGCGAGAATCATATTCTGCATAAAAGCGATCGATATCTTTTTCTTTGAGTTCTGCTTTTTTGATAATTTCTACTCCAAGTGTTTTTAAAACCTCAAAGTTATCGGGCTGACTCAATGTTGCCACAGCTAATAATCTGCCTTGTTTTAACAGGGCCGAGACCTCTTCTCCCACTAATTTTCTTTCGGCATCGCTTAAGGTATTGCGCTGATCTGGTTTTACAACACGTGAACCCCATTTTTCAGATAGTCCCCATTCTAGAACTGCTTTTTCTGCTAAATGTGTTGCTCTTGCAATATCGTCACTTTTACCAGCGTCGTGACGGGCATCCTTAGTGACTAAGGTTTCAGCCACTTCTCCTGCAAATAAAACCGAGAGTTGTTCCACAACAGCCTCTTTATTGTAACCCAATTTTTCGAGCTGTTCAGAAATAGCAACACCCTCATAAACAAGAGGATTATCGTTTTCAATAATAACTCCAGGAATTCTTGAAACCAATGTGGCTTTAAATTTATCTCCAAAAACTGCCCTTCTCTGAAGATTATGACCTGCCTCATGATACGATGTTTGAGCCACAAACTCTGGAGTATTTTTAAGATCATCACGACGTAATCTTGCACGCATAGTAAATGGAATTCTTTCTTTTTGACCATCAATAATTAAATCAAAAGCGATTTCTTGATTGCTATTTATACGATCTCTTGATTGATCATTTCGCGGCTTAATCCAAATTTTTGTACCCGCTGGTATAAGTTGGTTTCTTAAAGAAAATCGAATTTTCTTTTCTACTTCTTCCATGGCGTAGTTAACGATAGAGCGGCCTTGTTCTCTTAAGACATAGCCTTCTCTTTCCATGGAATCCAAAAAGCTTAAGTAATCTTCCTTATTTTCAAAGCCTACTTGCCATCCCGGGTGCCCCTCTGCTGGGCGGAGATCTTTAAGAACTCGGTCTAATTGCGATATTGTTAGCCTTCGAATAGCCTCAAAACCCAATGGTGGATAAAATAAGAATCGTCCAATACCCACACGGTTAATAAAGGCTGCAGAAAAATATTTTTCTAGGGTAACCCTCATGGCATCAACATCTCTGACCATACTTTCATAAACCTGTCTCATGGCGTTGGCTTGAAGGTCAAAAGGAAGATCTCGAGGAATACTTCTGTACCATTCTTCTCCGGCATTACCTGTTGCCAAAATCATCACATGATCCATGGCCCGCGCCTTACCATCTGCAAAGCCTGTCACAACAGCTTCATCTAAGATATCATAAAGGGCTTTTAAAACTTCAAGAGGTGCGTTGGCTATTTCTTCAAACATAAAAATAACACGGCCATTGAGTCTGTCATACTCTCTCATAAATCGAGAAGGAACCACCTTACCACCTAAAGAATGTCCTAAAATGAGTTCTCTTAAATCGTTAATGGATTTTACGTTATTAAAATCAATAGAAATTCTTGCTGCTTCTCCATCTTCATAAAGCTCTCTGGCCAAAGCTTTACCTGTTTCTGTTTTTCCTGTGGAGGAAAAACCTAACAAAAAGAACACTTCTGCTTTTTTATGTTGAATTTCACCATTCACACGTCTGCGTTCACGATCTTTTGCAAGAGCAACACTTGTACCAATTTTTTCTAAAATATAAGGAACACCAAAGACATGCTTTCCAAGACGTTCTGGTAAGTTTGCGTACTTTAAATATTCCTCATCTGATAAAGGTTTTAATTTTTGTTCTGCAAGGGTTGCCCGCACTTTAGAAGAAAGAATAATATGCTCTGGATTTTTGGCATCTCTTAATAAAAGGTCCATTGTGTAATCATCGTTTTTCTGAATATCCAAAATAAGTTTTTGACTTGATAAATCAGGTATCAGCTTTCCACTTTCGATAAGTTCAAAAAGTGGACCTTCAACAAATTCTGAGATCTTTGATAATAACATTTTAGCACCGTCTTCAGCATTGAAGTGATACTTTTGAGCAGTTTCTACAAGATCACTAGTCCATGTTAATTCCATATTGGCATATGGTCCATCAGCACGGCTCAGCTTTTTCACAATCTTTTGCAATTCATAATTTAAAACAGTAAGCCTACCCTCAACACTCAAAACTCGAAAAGGAACAAAATCACCGTCGTGAATTTCACTTAAAAATGATTCTGAATATCCAAGGACACTTTCGTTACTGACACCCTTTTTAATATACTCAGCTTGCATCAATTGATCTCTAAAAAGAGAAGGTTCTTTTTCTATTCTTTCAACTCTTTGGTTGAGATCTTCAATAGATAAGGCCTTACCAAATCTCCTGCCATTTTCATCTCGGCTTGCAATAACCGGGATTAAGTCATGGGATGCTAAAATAACCGTTACCCCCGGAATATAAATACTCTTAACTCCTTCACCTGGGTTTTTGATATCAATGCGCCCCTCTTTAATAAGAGGTAATAAAACCTGATCAATATTTCTTTTTGACCATTGATCAATATCCACAAAGATAACGCCATACTCAGATGGCATTTGGTTTGCGTAAATCTCGCCACTCATTTGATGCTGAGGCTTCCAATCGGGGTTTTCTACAACTTTAAAATCCGTTTTTCCAGTAGGCCCTTCCTCTGTTTCAAGAATATAACGACCACCTGAATGCTCAACTGCCCAGCGGACAAGATCGGGCACATTTTCAGAACCAATATAGCCCGTTGATGAGCCTATGATTTGATTTAAAGATTCTTTGTCTGGAGCAGATGGTAGTTCTAAAAGGTGTTTCCTATAAGCATCTTTTGATTGGTGAATTTCATTCACAAATTCACGCGCAAGAAGGGTCATTCCATTGCCGGGAAGTCCAGAAAAAAATCGTACCTTTGGTTTTACTTTTCCTGCACCATAAACATATGTATCAAATAAAATACGCACAACAGAATCAACAGCAAATGGTTGGTCCACAACAATTTTGTTTAAATGATTTTTTATTTCTGAAATCCGATCCCGAGTAAGTTCCGGTAGTTGAATAGTTTCATCTTGAACATCTTCTGATTTTAAATCAGAGGCGGGGTTTTTTT
>JBDHWX010000033.1:0-13095 GCA_039810365.1 Bdellovibrionales bacterium
TTTTCTGTTGGATTATTTTCGTATTTCCAACTCCACCTCATACTGTAATTTCCGTTACAACTAGGAACGTTCAAGCTCCACGGGGTATTGGGTGCTTGATTGACAATAACACTTGAGACTCCGTCAATTTCATCACTTGGTTCGGAACAAGAGGGAGTTGTGTCTGTGATCGTGACACTAAGAGTTCCTTGGACAGCACAGGTTTCTTCGTTGTATTTGATTTCAGCGGAGTAAAGTGAATTATAACTTCCGACTGAAGAAAAAGAATGGACAAGAGGGTTTCCAGTCGTTGGAAGTCCGCCATCTTGAAAATCCCAAGTGACACTGAGGATTGTCGTATTGGCTGTCGAAGTTGAAACTTGAAAATTAATATCTTGCCCAACAATACCATTTGAGGGCGTTGCAGAAGCCGATAGCGTAACGGCGTCTGAACAAGTAGTAATTGTGCGTGGTTCTGGTTGAGTATTAAAACGCACACGGCTACAGTTTTGATAGCCAAGAGCTAATCCTAAAAGTCCAACAACAAGGGTCATCTTTTTTTGAGTGGATAAAGATTTTAAAAACAGCATCATCTTTTTTGTCCCCTTGTGCATTTTATTAAGTGACAAGTTAGCTCTCTACTCGTCTTAAATCGGTACAAATTGCAAAAAACTTAAGGAAACTGGACAGAAAGAGCCTTCTTTCTATTTTTATAAAGAACAGCCCTGATTACAGAGGGTTATATAGCTATTATCCCTGTAGAGTTTTAGATGAAATAATCAATTACAAGAGCAGTCGCTATCTTTTGTACATTGTGGTGTGGAGCCTGCCCCACCGCACATATCAGAGCGAGTATCAGATCTTGTTTCTCCGCTTGGGCAGACCCAATCGTGTGTAATAGGATTGTAGATGCCACATTTTGTTGATTTCACAGGGTTTTCATAACAATAACTTGTACCCGTATTACATTTTGGCATAACTGTTCCAACTTGGCCTGGATCCCAGGTACAGGTCCAGCATCTATTACTTTTTCCAAGACATGCTGATTCAGATCCACCACCACATGGAGTTGTCGAGCCACCACATTCTGATGCACCGGTTGGAGACCCATTACATTGTCCAGGATTAGCGCCAACGTTGGGACAACTACAACTTCCAGATGGTACGGACTTTTTTGTCCAAGCATAACAATCAATGGGGGGAGCTTTTCCTTGGCAAATGATCTTACAGGGTGTGCAGGTAAAGGAACCGCATTGGTAATCTGCTTTTGCTACACAATCGGGGTCATCACACGAAGGTTTTTTTGTTCCCTTTCCACAAGATATAGGCTGACCATTGGCATCACAGGCCTTTGGTAAATCTTGGCACTCATAATACTTATCCGGATCATACTGACTACAGGAAGAACAACATTTGGTTCCGCAGGTTTTGCCTTGCGCACATCCTGGGGGATTATTAAGTGGAAGGGTTCCTATGCAGGCCTGGTCTCGTTGTTCTTGTGTATATTGATTACTACAAGATCCACAGGCAACACCCCCACCAAAACAAGGGAGTTTCAGTCCTTCTAAAAAAAGACAACCTTCTGTTTGAGCAAAGGCCACTTGAGAACAACTTAGAAAGATAAAGGAGAAAAGCATCCATATTAATTTTGTAATCTTCATTAAAAAAACCCTTTTAGTTTATGGAATAAAACTATCTCCAATTTCACCAATTAAGTAAAAACCATCACGCTCAGTTACACCTGTAAGAGGTATTTCTCCTAGGATATGTCCATGATAATGTACTTTCAAGAATTTTGCATAAACTTGATCTTTGGGTGATCCCGGTAACCCTCCATTAGCAGGGGTTAAAATATAGTAGATAAGAATAATATTTTCATCTTGATCGTGTTTTAGCCATGGAATTTTTGTGCTAATGGGATCTGTAATGTTTGTTTTGAGTGTGCGTACAAGTGGCATATGTTCAATATTGTAACGAATGGATTCTTGGCCAGAAGGGCATCCCGGCAAGTTAGGGCTAATATGATTAGCGCTCATTTTAACAAGGAGTTTTTCGCTTGTACCATCGTCGGAATAGTTAGGATCGCGGCCGATGAGTAACTCATCTCTTTCTGGTAAAGAATCTCCGTCTTCAACGGGAGAATTTAAACTAGGGCTTAGGCCTTTTATGAGCCTCATAATATCTAAAAAACCATCTCCATTTGTATCCAGAGCATTTGTAAGACCAAGTTTATCGACTTCACACTGTGTAAGTCCCATGTAATTGGGCTTGCCACACCCCGTTTTGGGATTTGCAAGACACTGAGATTTTGTCATTCCAAAGCATGCTCCGTCTAAGAGTTCAGAGACAGGAAACATAGATCTTGGATTTTTAGAATCAAACCCACGAGCCGCTTCGTCTTTGTCTGGGATTCCATCCATATCAGAGTCAGCCAAGAGGTAATCTCCTCTTTTTGTTGTAGTCAGATTGGTCGCCACAAAAGTTTTAAGAACAAAAGGAATTCTATTTCCAGAAGTCAGGTAGTTACAGAGTTGGAGCTGATTAATATGATTAAGTAAAACATAGTTTGTTAAACCGGCATCTGCCATGGCACTTAGGATGTCGTTTGCAAGATTTTGTTTTGTTCCAGTAGGATCTGCACGGTTTAGATAATCACCACCGTAAAATATTGGTTGAAATAACAATCCCATAGCCATTTGTTCGGCGTGTTGTCTTAGGCTTTGTATTTTACTAACAATAGTATTTTTAAATGTATTATAAACATTGGATCCTAAAACATAGTCAAAACCTGTTCTTGGTTCTCCGTCAGTTAAAAAGAAAGTCATATAAAAAGATTTTTTACCATCTGGGTCGGGGTTGGTAATATCATCTCGAACGATATCATCTGCACAATTTACGGCATCCTGGTAATTTGTTGTATAGAGGGCACATGTACCGCCACCAGTATTACATGCGGCACGGAGGTTGGCGTCTGTCTGCTTATAAAAGTCGATGGTAGATTGGATGTCACTAAAGGATTTAAATTGCCCTTTATTGCACTGGGTTCCGGGCCTTAAAATATTGGTATTTGCAAAACCTGTGACAGCAACTTTTGCATTTGTAAGACTTGTGGCACAGTTTTGCTGTAAAAACTGCTCTATGGCGATAATTCTCTGGCTTAAAAGATCCGAACCCAAAACTTCCGGGGGCCTGTTGGGAGTTGCATTAGAGGCGGACATATCTACAACAAATAAAAATTTTACTTTATCACGGTTACTTAATGCAGGGATTGTACAAATATCCCCACTCATAGTGGATACAGAAGTATTATTAACAAGAGATGGCTGTAGTTTAATTTGATTACAGTTTTGATACATTAAGAGTGTTGTTAAAGTGAGGATGATAAGGATTATGATAAGTTTAAGAGATTTCGAAATTTTCATAAGCTTCCCTGTATCTGTTTAAAATTTGTAAATTTAAAATCTTGTCCTAAGGACATACTACCACTGTAACCTAGATATTTATAATTTGATTTAAGTATAAACCACACAGATTTATCTGGATTTTCTACAGTTGTCATTTGGAGTAAAAAGATGATCTGGTTTTCGTTGGCCAGTTTTGGGGTTGTATCAAGTCTTTCTAAATGAGGTATGGGGAGAGCAGTTGGTGATTGCTTGCAGGAACGGCAAGGGTGGGAACAAGTGGCAGATTTTTTAAGTCAATAATATAATGGCCCACAGCGTGTGTTGTGTTGTTTTCATCTTTTACTGTATCAAATCCTATAAGCTTAGTCTCAAGCCTGACTTTATTCAAATTTGCTACATCAGCAAGCTTAATTTGTGGCGAGACTCCCTCATAAAAATGTCTATGATCAGAATATCGATCACCAGAAGAAAAGGTTTTGGAGTCATTAAAATTAGGATTTAATCCACGAAGAGCTTCGAAAAGATCAGGAATATTGTCTTTATCACTATCAAAAAAGAGAGAGGCTGTTTTTATGGTGGCTTCTTCACATTCGTTTAGCCCGTCGTGATCTCTGTCCACTTTAGGATCACAACCGATCATCGTACAACCAAAGTTTTTAGAAATTCCATCGAGGCAAAACCCATTAGAACGGGGATTTTGTGGATTGGGATCTAAGTTGTCCGGGAGCCCGTCGCCATCACTGTCGATGGTAAGTTTACCATACTTATCAACATAAGCATTGGTATTGATTGCATATAAATTTTTAATAATGTAGGTCAGAGAATCTGTCCCGCCAGAAAAAACAGAAAAAGGTGGTTCTGCACTATCAATATTATAAACGTTAAGTTTTTCTAAAGTTTTTTCCTGAATTTCATCAAAGATATTTTTTGTTTTGTCTGATGCAGTATTTTTATCTTCTATGGGAACAGCTTGCCAGTTCATTTTAGCAAGCCTTATGCGTAATCTTAGGCCACTATAAGCTGGTTGTTGTTTGAGTTTAAAAATATTATTTACAGATGCAATAACTTGATCCAACACGTTTACTTCTGGAACTCCAATATATTGTCTAAAATTTTGTTCGAGCATTTGGCAATATTGGTAAGGGTTGACAGGTCCTGACCATTGTCCCCAACTGCAAGCTTGATGGTCTGGATTTTGAGTGCAATCAGGGCAGCCAGAAACCTGGTGCAGAAGACTAAAGAGATAATTTGTTGGTTTATAAACTCCATCAGTAATCCAAATTACTTCAAAAGGTGTCGATTCAAGTTCCCCGACATTTTTTAAAATATCTACTTCAGCTTGAATTTTGCCCTGGGCATAGTCGAGGATAGGTTTAAAAATAGTAGTTCCCATAATTTCTATTGAGGGATCATTTTCTACGGCTGTTTGCTCGTTTTGAAGGGCTTGAACCCAAGTGCGGGCATTATTGATTGAAAGAAATTTCATATAATCAAAATCTCTTAAGCCATGAATGGGAGAGGGAGCGTTGCTAGGCTTTGGCCTTATAGCTTTGCCACCAGAAAAAGGTAGAATCATGACTTTGATATTAGCTCCTTGGCTGGCATATTGATCCAGTTCATCAAGCCATTTGCGGATAATTTGATAACGATATTGATTGGTATCAACACCGGGAGCTCGATCACAAGAAAGAGCACCAGAGCTGGGGGCAGGTGTTGCACCATCAAGGTCTTCTGGACACTTATCCCAAACCATAGAAAAGCTCTGATCAACAAGGATAACAACCCTTGAATTGGGAGATAGGTTTTTGGGTAAGGGAAGTTGTCCTCCTGAATTATTATGGGCAACCGAGTGAGCCTCTTGTGTCACGGGTGTAAGGGCAATCTTGCTACAGTTTTGATAAGCAAGAAGAATCAGCAGAAAAATAAGAAATGATCTTAATAAATGATATCTCTTGCGAAAGAGTAAAGCTTTTCGAATCCCCATCATATACTCTTTTTATCGGTTAAAAAATGTCTTAACTTGAGACAGTTATACCACCTTTAATTATCCAAACTAATTAAAACACTAAAATCTCTTGCTTTTTTAAAACCTTCCGATAGCCTTTGGTCTTAAGATTTAAGGAGATTCCATGAAGTTTATTGAAAATCTTATCCATCAAGTTTCCCCCATTTTGCACTTTGTAGCTCGAGTTGGCTTTGGTCTACTTATAATGAACCACGGTTATCAAAAGCTTATGGGCTTTGGTGGGCTAGCAACCCAGATGGCCAATATGGGATTACCCTTTCCACAAGTTGTGGCCTATCTTGCCGTTGCCATCGAATTTGGAGGAGGGCTTTTGATTGCCCTTGGCTTTAAAACACGAATTTTTGCAGCCCTCTTTTTTGCAATGATGTGTGTGGCCTTTTTTCACGTTCATGGGGCCGATCCATTTCATGTGCGAGAACTTGCAGCGATCTACGCCATGGCAGCTCTTCTATTGATGTCAAATGGTGGCGGGCGTTTTGCTATAACACGAGAGTAATTATTCATCATTGTACATCAACAGGTTTTGCAAGTGGGACCTTTGCTAAGTAAGGGCGTCTATTGAGGGCTTTTCATAGAACAGCTTGAAGGGATATTTGCTTTTACGATTTTATTCTTAAATGGAGAAAAGGCAAAATCTCTTTGGCAAGTATAAGAGTCTGTTTTTTGACTAAAGGCAAAGTCTAATGGTTTTATACACAAATCCGTCTTCATCTTAAGATGGTAAAGGTGATCTTCGTCATAAACGGCTTGGACACGATGAATGGTAATGGGAACCTTTGAGTTTTCTCTTAGATATAAAAGGACTTCTTCTTCGCAAAAAGTATAATCTAAATTTGGCACATAAAGATAACTTTCGGGCTTCATAACAAGGACGCGACGAGACTGGATTATTTTTTTTAATCCCTGAAGATGGTCTCCATATAAAGCATGAGCTTGCGAAATTTCACGATCAGTCAGCTTGTGATAATCTGTAATTCTTGTCCATCCGTAGCCCCATCTGTATGTTGTGGCTCTTAAGGGATCTCCCCCGAAGCGAACTCCTAAATACATAATAAGAGCTTCAAACGGGTAACCTTTTTTTTGAATACATTGATAGAGCTGATCGTCAGTAATTTTTCGTTGCTTCTGTGTGCCACCAAGCCAGTAAAGGGCGTCATGTTCAACACAGCAATCAAGCCAGGCCGTAGGATTTGATTTTGGACCATTACGCCATCTGGAACAGCCATCTGTTGTAAAGGGAGAAAGGGTGTTGGTGCGAATTTCCATTTTATGAGAGGGATCAATAGTAAGTCCAGACAGTCCAAAAACCATGGCTTGCGAAGAAAAAAAAATAAAAATGAGAATTTGTTTCATAGCTCTTCAAAAGAAGGAAGATTTTTTTCCGAAACAAGAGCAAGACTATAATGGGCAGGCAGAAACCAAGAAATGGCTTGCAAGACGCCTTCGTGTTCTTTTTCCTGAGGAGAACCGAGGGATTCTACAGAAAAACAAAGATCAAAATTGATTTTATCAGCAGAAAGCATAGTGATTTTGGGCGCCATAATTCCTTGTTGTTTTAAAAACTCTCGTAAGACCACTCGAATGGCGTCGGGCAAGTAGCCGGCACTTGGGCTCCCTGTATAAAGAGTGGTACCCTCTTTGAGAGACTCTGAGTGAACTTCTTCTTTTTTTTGATGGTTATGGTTTCCACAGGTGCATTCGTGGTCGTGTCTCTGGAGGGGATTATCTAAAAAATTTCCTGTGCGAACGTAATTCCAGATCATTCCATAAGTAAAAACAAAATCCGGAAAAGGTTTTTTGGCGGTATTAACAGCAAGTCCAACACCATTTTCTGCAATCCAATGTAAGAGATTGAGAGCGGGCTCAGAGCTATCTTCTTTTGTTTCTACGATCATATAAGGAAACTGATCGGGTCCAACTTGCGGAATTTCTGAGACAAGCGTTAAAGAACATTTGGGAAAATCTCTTAAAAAAAGCTCTTCCCAGTGGTGATCTCGTTTTTCGTGGGGTGTTTTTAAGAATTCTAAAAACTTTTTTTGGTCAAATTCTGCAATCGCCATAGTCTAAGAGCTATAGCGTTTTTATTCCTCGTCGGCAAGAACTTCAGCAGTGGTTGGAAGAAGATCAAAGAGGCATTCTCTCCAATATTCAGGGGCGTCTTGTGAAAAATCTATAGCAATTTCAAAAATGCCTTTTCCAACATATTGAGTTCTTGCGATATGGCCCGAAATTTCAAGCTCCATGGGTTCAATAACAAGAGAGATAGCCTCGCCTTCAATAGCCTCAAGAGAAAGGTTCTGTCGAAGGCTTTTTGGCACAAGGTACTCTCTTTCAATGCGTATCAGAAATCCCGAAGAAGAGGCATCCGTAAGGTGGCCATATTTAGCAATGGATTCATATTGGGATAACGTTACAAGATTTGAAATGGGAATTGCACCTACATTCTTTCTTCTGGCAGCCCTCTTGAGGTTTGAATTTTTCATGTCCTTATCCTTTTTATTAAGTATAAAAGCTTATCGGAGGACCTGGACCAAAGTTGAGAACAAAATCGCAAAAGAATTTTTTAGGCTAATTCCAAGTAACGGGATTTCCTTGGGTTATGTCGATCATTCTTCTAAGAGAGAGTCTTGCTTTTTCAATAATGTCGGGAGCTAAAGTGACCTCTGGAGATTGTGTTAAAAGTGTTGCCTTAATTTTTTCTAAAGTGTTGAGCTTCATATAGGGACAGTGATTGCAGGCGCAGTGATTTCCAGTGGGCGCTTGAATGAGTTGAACATCGGGTCTGCTTTTTTGCATTTGATGAAAAATGCCATCTTCTGTTGCCACAATAAAAGTTTTTTTAGGATTGGTTGCAACCTCTTTTAAAAGACGAGAGGTTGATCCCACAACTTCGGCATAATCTAAAATATCTTCATTGCATTCTGGATGTGCAATGACAACAGCATCGGGATGTTCTTGCATAAGTCTATGAAGTTCCTTGGCATTAAAGAGCGTGTGGACTTCACAAACGCCCTCCCAGAGTTCCATGGGCCTATTGTATTTTTTGGCTAGCCATTTTCCGAGATTACGATCGGGGCCAAACAAAATGGTTCGATCTTTTGGGATAGTCTTGAGAATTTTTTCTGCACTCGAGGAAGTACAAATCACATCAGAAATAGCTTTTACCTCAGCACTTGAGTTGATGTAAGTCATCATAATGGCACCGGGGTGAGCATCCTTCCAGGCCTTATATTTTTCAAATGGAGAACTTTGAACCAATGAGCAGCCCGCATTGCGATCGGGCATAAAAACTCTTTTTTGTGGAGATAAGATCTTGGCACTTTCAGCCATAAAAACAACACCCGCCAAAAGGATATTTTGTTCGGGGCTTTCGATCCCTTTTTCTGCAAGGTAGTAGCTATCTCCAACAAAATCTGCGATATCTTGGATTTCGCCTTCTTCATAATAGTGGGCTAATATGACAGTGCCTGTTTTTTTCTTAAGCTCTAAAATTTCTTCTTTAATGTCTTTCATAGGCGTAATGTCCTTACGCGATCCCGCTTTTCAAAATAGAGACTATTTTTTTGGAAATGGTTTTAAAAGTCTCCATAACACCTTCTCCCTGAGAGGCAACGGCTTCAAAATCTGGTGAGTTGTATTCATTAAGTGCTAGCCGTAATTCTTGAACGGGAACAGCGCTCTCAAGATCCCTCTTATTGTACTGAATGACAAGAGGAACTTTTTCAATATCATAGCCTTGTTGACGTAAATTCGTTTTGAGATTTTTAAAGGACTCAATATTTTCTTCCATGCGCTCTTTTTGGGAGTCAGCTACGAAAATAATACCGTCTAAACCCTTTAAAATAAGCTTTCTTGAAGCATCGTACACAACCTGCCCGGGTACTGTGTAGAGGTGAAACCTTACCTTATAGCCGTTAATATCACCTAAAAACATGGGGAGAAAATCAAAAAAGAGGGTGCGTTCGTTATTTGTGTTGAGGGCAATAAGTTTTGATTTTTGATCTTGTGCTGTTTTCTGATAAATCCATTGAATGTTTGTTGTTTTGCCACCAAGAGAGGGACCGTAGTAAACAAGTTTGCAGTGAATTTCTTTAGCGTTTTTATTGATAAACGACATTAAAGCTCCACTCTGTTTTCGATGGCCTTGCCAAGGGTTCGTTTGTCCACGTAATCAATGTCAGAGCCAAAGGGGACACCATAAGCAAGACGAGTTGTCTTAATACTTTTTTGATGAAGAAGTTTTGTTAAATAAAGAGATGTTGTATCTCCCTCAATATCGGCATCAAGGGCCAAGATCACTTCCTGAATGGGTGTAGAGCTTTTTTCGATTCGTTCCATAAGCTCCTTAATTTTAAGATGCTCGGGGTGAACGCCATTGAGTGGAGCAATCGTCCCATGGAGAACATGGTAAAGCCCTTTATAAGATTGAGAAGACTCAACCTTCATTACATCAAAGGGTTCTTCAACAACACAGATAAGCGAAGAAACTCTTTTTGTGTCTTCACAAATTTCACAAAGACTTTCATTTTCTGTAAAAGAAAAACAGTTGGGGCAATTATGAATATTATGGACAACTTCGCTCATGGCATCGGATAAGGAACTTGTGTAAGTTTCTCCCCTTTTCAAGATAAAATAGGCGAGGCGCTGAGCAGTTTTTTCGCCAATGCCCGGGAGTTTTGAAAGTTCCACAATCAGTTTATTAAGAGATCTAAGTTCTGCCATATCTTATTTTGAATCTATTTTTTTAAAATAAGCCAGGAATTTTCATGCCGCCAGTTAATTTACCCATTTCTTCTTCTGTTGTTTTGTGGGCTGTTTTAAGCGCATCGTTGGCAGCTGTCATAAAAAGATCTTGAAGCATTTCAACGTCAGAATCTTTTAAAACATCAGGGTCAATGTGAACATGGGTGATTTGATAAGATCCGGAGGCCTTGATTTTAACTGCCCCGCCACCAGCTTGCCCCTCAAACTCTTTTTCTTTTAATTCGTTTTGAATTTTTTCAGCCCGCAGCTGCATTTGCTGAACTTGCTTCATAAAACTTTGCATGCCGCCTGGAAAACCACCCTTCATAAAAACCTCACTTTATTTAAGTTCATTAATACTTGTTATTTTACCAGAAAAATTTTTTTGTAGATTTTGTATCAGGGGATGCTCTTTGACTTTTGCCATGAGTTCCTCTGCACTTTTTGTTTCTTTTTGATTTTTTATTGCCGTTGGGCTTTCAACATTTTTCTTATCCGAAGCTTGAACCACGACGGAAACTTGAATATTCCAGAATTGCATCAAAAATTCTTTTATCTTTTGGGTTTGCTTGGCTTCCTTGAGTTGATCAAGAAAGAAGCGATCTTCTTGGTTTAAGCTTAAGATAATTTTTTCAGAATCCAAGGAGGTCATTTCGGCATGTTCAAGTTGGGCACCCAAAATAGGGCTTGCCCGTTTTACCTGTTCAACAAACTGCGTCCAGTTTTTTTCTACAGGAGCAGATGGAGACGCGAAAGTTACAGCAGGCTTTTGAGAAAAAAATTTTGAACTTGCAGGCGGGTGTTGTGGGGAGGAGACTTTTTGACGATTTGCTGAAACCTCTTCTGATCTGTCTCTTAAGAAGGATTCAATATCTTGAACCCTAGGAGCTTGCGCCATACGCATCAAAAGCATCTCAAGAACCACTTGGGGGTTCTGACTTTTTACTAAATCTTGAGCGCCCTTTAGACACATATCAAACAGAAGATGAATGTCTTCTTGAGAAATATCTTGAGAAAGATTTTTTAATGCCTCAAGCTCGCCATCGGAAAGATCTAAAAGCTCCGTTGGTTTTTGAGCCATTTTAGCAAACAGGAGGTGGCGCAAAGATTCTAAAAGATTTTGCGTAAAGGTCACGGGATCTTGTCCAACAGAAAAAATTCTTTCAACAATTTCAATCATTTTGTGGACATCGCGACAAATAAATCCCTTTAGAGTATCAATAAGAATATTTCGATCCGTTATTCCTAAAATTTCAGAAACCTTTTGATAACTCAGATGAGCGTTGGAAAAGTTAATGACCTGATCAAGAAGGCTTAAGGCATCTCGCATCGATCCATCGGCAAGTCTTGCTATCAGCCAAAGAGAATCTTGATCAAATTGTACGGCTTCTTTTGTACAGATCGTTTCAAGGTGTTGTTCGATGAGTCTTGTGGAAATTCTCCTAAAGTCAAATCTCTGACAGCGAGACAAGATGGTAATGGGAATTTTTTGAGGTTCCGTTGTTGCCAAGATAAAAATAACGTGTGCAGGCGGCTCTTCCAGAGTTTTTAAGAGAGCGTTAAAGGCACTTGTTGAAAGCATATGAACTTCATCAATAATGTAGATTTTGTATCGACCTTGACCAGGCATATAGCCAACGGTTTCACGAAGATCGCGGATAGCATCAACGCCGTTGTTAGAAGCTCCATCGATTTCGATAACATCCATATGAGAACCATTGGAAATATCTTGGCAGATGGGACATTTTTGACAGGGTTTAAAATCTTGAATGTTGGGACAAAGTAGCGTTTTGGCTAAAATGCGGGCTGACGAGGTTTTTCCAACGCCTCTGGTACCACTCAATAAAAGAGCTTGTGGAAAACGATCAGCGCAAATGGCATTAATAAGAGTTTGACTAATATGATCTTGCCCCACGAGATCTTGAAAAGATTGAGGTCTGTATTTTCTTGCAATAACTTGGTATGACATGAAAGCTACCTCAAGGGGGATTAAAAAGTGGCTGGCTTCGTATCACATAAATTCACGACTACCGTTGCTACCTTCCGGTCCTGGCGGGGTTTGTGGTGTCTTTATTGTACGAAACCAACCAATGACATATATTCAAGAATATCAAAAAAGTGCAAGAAAAATGATGCTTTCGACACACCTTAAAATTGAAAGAATCCCGAGACAAAGAGGTATCAAACTTTTGATTATGCCTAATTCTACAGTTATTCTGCAGTGTTCGAAAAATGAAAGAGAAAGTGAAATAAAAAAGTTCTTATTAAGTCACAAAAATTGGATAGAAAAATCGCTTAGAAAATTTAAAAAAATTCAAGAAGAGTATCCCCAAATTACTTTTTTTGAAGGCCAAGCCTTTCCTTTTTTGGGACAGAACTATTGTTTACAGATAAGGCGTGGAGAGGCTTTTAACATTCAAATGACGTCAAAATTTACGATTCAAATCACAACAACAAAAGAGCTTTCCCATCGAGAAATACGAAAAATTCTTTTGGATTTTTATTATCGGTTAGCACAAAAGATAATTATAGGACGAGTTTCCAAGCTCTCCCAAGAAATGTCTTTGATTCCACAAAAGATCAGTCTTAGAAAACAAAAAACATTGTGGGGAAGTTGTACGCAAAAAGGACACATTCAAATCAACTGGAAGCTGATGGCAGCCCCACTTTCGGTATTAGATTATGTGATTACCCACGAGCTAGCCCATCTTAAACATCATAATCACTCCAAACAATTTTGGGATGAGGTTTCCAAATTTTGTCCAGAGTATAAGCTGATGCGAAGGTGGCTGCGCAAAGAACACTATAGCTTTGATTTTTTTAATGACTATCCGGAGCTTTATAGTCACAGGATCCATACTCGGTATTAGCTGCTCCCTTACGCTGCGCCTAAGGGGCACCCAAAGAAGCAATTATTTTCAAGTCTTCTCGATATCCCAGAAG